>JAGXRB010000216.1 GCA_018336075.1 Bacteroidota bacterium | reverse complement strand
CACTTCTACTTTGGCGTTCATGTCTTTTACCAGCTCTTCGATCTCTTTTACTGCGGATTCTTTGGTTTCGCCCCAGGTGAGCCGGCGATCGAGGTGGATGCGTGCAAAATCAGCAACAGCGCAAAGGGAAGGACTGCCCGAAACAATTTCTGAAATTGTTACGCTTCCTCTTCCCAAAAATGGATCAAAAGCCAGCCGATCGTTGAGTTTTTCTATTTCCAAAGCAGCTTTGGCAGCCATGTAGATGGCATTTTTACCTCTTTCGGGAGCTGAGCCATGCGCAGAAATGCCGTAAAAACTTACATGCATTTCCATGCGTCCACGATGTCCGCGGTAAATATTCAGATTGGTCGGTTCGGTGCTGATGGCGAAATCAGGGTGGATTCCCACTTCTTCGACAATATATTTCCAGCAGAGACCGTCGCAATCTTCTTCCATAACACTTCCTACAAAATAAATCGTCAGGTCTTCCGGAACGCCAAGCTCTTTGATGATGCGACCGGTGGTTACAAATGCAGCCGGACCGCCTTTTTGGTCGACACTGCCGCGGCCATGCACAAAGCCATCCTTGATTTCTCCGCCAAGCGGATCGAAAGTCCAGTTGGCTTCATGACCGATATCCACAACATCCATATGTCCGTCGATGGCCAGAATACGCTTTCCGTTTCCGATCCGGCCAATAACGTTTCCAAGCCCGTCGATGAAAACCTCATCGAAACCCGCTTCTTCCATTTGGCGCTTTAATGCTGTTTGCGTGTCTTTTTCCTGCGTGCTGAGCGATTTATGCTTTATCAGCTCCGAAAGATTGTTCGCAGTCAGGTTGCGATACTTTTCTGCCAGTGCAATAATCTGGTCAAATTTGTTTTCCATAGCTTGAAATTCTCTTTTAAGAGTATAAAATTAGTGGGTTTATTCTTATGTTTTCAATGAAGGAAAAAAAGAATGTTAATCAGGAAAAAATCAGAATAATAATTTGTGATAGAATATTATTATAGAATAATCTGCTTAATAGCATCATTTCTACAGACTAAAATGATGTATAAAAGTTTACTGATCTTAAGACTTCTGTTGCTGAATGTTTTAATCAGAAATACTATTCTTAACTTTTAGCGGGTCAAAACCATTTTAAATAATCATTTTCATCATTTATATTGGCCAGAACTCTTCTGTCTGTGACATTTACTGCTTGTTTTTGATATGCTTTAAGATAAGTTTTCAGATTTATAGAAATGTCTTCTTCGTTTTTTAACATCGCTGCCAGACTTGCAGAAACAAGCAGGGGATGGCCACCCATCTCTTCGTAAACTGGAACCGCATAATCATGCTCCTTAAATGAAGACGAAAGCAGCGCCAATACATTCAGGGAAACGAAAGGATTATCCACATTATGGATAAACAAAGGCTTGTTGCATTTTAGTTGCTGAAGGCCTGTTAATACTGATGAAAACCGTCCGGCTGAAGGCTTTTTATTGATGCAGACAACAACGTTTTCCGGAATTTTAAGCTGCACTTCCTTGATGTTTTTCGATAAACTTTCATTTATCACAACCACTATGTTTTCACAGCCAAATGCAACAAAAACTTCCAGACACTGCTCCAGAAAGGTGTTTCTTTCATCAAAACGAAGCAATGCTTTGTGGCTTCCCATGCGGATTGATTCGCCTGCAGCAAGCAAAAGCACATCAGGTACGACTGCTTTCATGGGGGTTAATTTTTGGTTTACTTAAAAGAAACGCTTCTTGCCGGCAAATTTAGCTGAAACCCTTGAAAAAGAGATTTTTTTAATGCTTGTTACCTATTTTTGCAAAACAGAATCAAACAAAACACAGCATTGGAACCATTGTCCATTTTATTTCAGGATGACTTTCTGATCGCTATCAACAAACCGCATGGCTTGCTGGTGCATAAAAGCGATATTGCCCGCGATGCGAATGAATTTGCAGTGCAGATTTTGCGAGATCAGATCGGACAACATGTTTTTCCTGTTCACCGCCTGGACCGAAAAACCTCCGGAACCTTACTTTTTGCCCTCGACAGCGAAACAAACTCTTTGATGCAAAAACTTTTTATGGAACATCAGGTGGTGAAAATTTATCATGCCATTGTCAGAGGTTTTGCACCCGAAAACGGGGAAATTGATTATGCTTTAACCAACAATCGCGGAAAAATTCAAGAGGCATTGACAATCTTTAAACGACTAGAAACAAGTGAATTAATGATTCCTCATGGTCGGTTTCAAACTTCACGCTATTCCCTTGTCGAAGCCCAACCCCAAACCGGCCGAATGCATCAGTTAAGAAAGCATTTTGCCCATATTTTTCATCCGATTATTGGCGACCGGCCTTATGGCTGCAACAAGCAAAACAGGCTTTTTCTGAAAAAATGGAATCATAACGAAATGCTTTTACATGCATTTTGTATCAGATTTACGCACCCATACACCGGAAAACCCGTTGAGATTTCTGCACCTTATCATCCGCCTTTCGAGAGGATGATGCAAATTATGGGATGGAATTCAGACGGATTGTTTTTGGATTGAAAGGAGATTTAGTGCAAAAACCAAAACTTCATTTGTCTGAGTAATTTCAAAAATGAAGAATTGTTCGAAAAGATTAAATTACTATAATTTATTTTATTATTAGAATATTATTCTCTATTAGAATATTATTTTAGAATTATAATATAACAAGAAGACTATTTCAAAGAATCACTTTCAAAAGCCTGTGTTTTTGTTAAATTTGTTGAATAACAAGCAGTGCATCTCTGCCCAGAATTATTTTTTATGACAACAGATAAATTTTCACCCATTCCTGCCTCTCATCTTTTAAAAATCATCTTAAAAGAATATAAATCCAAAGGGAGCATTTTTGGCATGCCCAAAGCACTGTTTTATCAGCCTGCTTTGCATAAAAATTTATCGACTTCCAAATTTGGCCACGAACTTGACAATCCGGTTGGTGTTGCTGCCGGCCCGCACACGCAGCTTGCGCAAAATATCATTGCTGCATGGCTCATGGGTGCGCGCTACATTGAATTGAAAACCATTCAAACCCTTGATGAACTTGAAATTGCCAAACCTTGTATCGATATGCAGGATGAAGGCTATAACTGTGAATGGTCGCAGGAACTGAAGATTAAAGAAAGCTTCAACGAATACCTTAACGCTTGGGTCATTATTCATGTGCTCAATGACTTTCTGGGTCACAAAAAGCAGCCCGGTACAGTTTTCAATATGAGTGTCGGTTACAACCTTGAGGGCATAATGCAACCAAATGTGCAATGGTTTTTTGAAAAAATGCATGATGCAACGCATGAACTGGAAGTTGTTAAGAATGAATTGAAATCAATTTATCCTGAAATTACTGAGATTGAAATCCCTTCCTGTATTTCAGATAATATCACGCTTTCAACCATGCATGGTTGTCCGGCAAACGAAATTGAAGCCATTGCAGTCTATCTGATGACAGAAAAGAAACTGCATACTTTTGTCAAATTGAACCCAACTTTGTTAGGTCCTGAGCGATTGAGAACAGTTCTCAATGATAAACTAGGATTCAAAACCTATGTTCCCGACGAGGCTTTCGAACATGATCTCAAATATGCCGATGCCATAGACATTATTAACTCTCTTACAAAAACAGCCGAAAAGGAGGGTTTGGTTTTTGGCCTCAAATTATCGAATACACTGGAATCAAACAACCACAAAACTGTATTTGATACTGCCATCACGAATATGTATATGAGCGGAAGAGCATTGCACCCATTGACCGTTAATCTGGCGGCCACTTTGCAGAATTCTTTTGCAGGAAAGTTAAACTTATCTTTTTCTGGTGGGGCAGATGCATTCAATGTGTCTGAATTATTGGCTTGCGGGTTCAAAACAATTACAGTCTGTTCCGACCTTTTAAAACCTGGCGGCTACACTCGTTTAAACCAATATTTTGAATCCTTAAAAACTGCTTTTTCAGAGGCAGAAGTTGAGAGTATTGAACGGTTTATTTTACATTCCACAGAAACAAAAAATCTTCAGGAAGCTGCTTTTTTGAAGTTAAGCCAATATGCTGAAAAAGTAATCCAGAACAAGGCTTATCAGCGACAATATCTGATTTCGCCAAACATAAAAACCTCACGGCCATTAAGTAATTTCGACTGTATTTCTGCACCTTGTGTCGATACCTGTGCCACACATCAGGATATCCCGGGCTACCTTTTTCATGCTTCCAATGGAAATTTCGATCTGGCATACAGACTTATTTTGGAGACGAACCCTTTTCCGTCAATCACCGGAATGGTTTGCGATCATCTTTGCCAGAACAAATGCACCCGTGTTCATTACGACAATGCGCTTCGAATCCGCGAAGTAAAACGCTTTGTTTCGGAGCAGCCGGAACAAAAACTGCCGGCAAATGCTCCAAACGGACTAAAAATTGCCATCATCGGGTCTGGTCCTTTTGGTATGTCAGCAGCTTTCTATCTGGCTTTGGCCGGCTGTAAGGTTGAAGTTTTTGAATCAAAATCAAAGGCCGGAGGCATGGTGCATTTTGCAATTCCGGGTTTCAGACTCACTGAAAGCGCCATCGAAAAAGACTTTAAGCGCGTTACTGATCTGGGGGTAAAAATCCATTATGATTATTTGGTGGATAAAAAACGTTTTGACGAAATGCAGCAGCAATACGATGCTGTATTTGTGGGTGCCGGAGCACAACTATCTGCAGCTTTCAGTCTGAAAGGCATGAATAGCGAAGGTTTGCTCGATTCTCTGGATTTTTTATTTAAAGCAAAGGCAGGAACTCAAACCGGTATTGGCAAAAAGGTGCTCATCATCGGTGGCGGAAATACAGCAATGGATGCTGCCCGCACCGCCTGGCGTCTTGTTGGCGCGGGTGGATCAGTGAAAGTTGTTTATCGCAGAACCATTGATGAAATGCCCGCCGATCAAGGTGAAATAAAAGCAGTTCTGGACGAAGGAGTAGAGATAATTGAATTGGCAGCACCACTGGAAATAGTTTCACAAAATGGAGAGGTGTCAGCACTTCGTTGCAACAGGATGACACTTTCAGGAAAAGATTCGAAAGGCCGTCCGATGCCTGTCGCTATTGATGGTGCTGAATTTGAACTGCCTTGTGACACAATAATTCCTGCTATTGGACAGTCCACAGACTTTGACTTTTTCAATCCGGAAGACTTGCAAATGAAGCCGGGCTTTTACGAAACGAGAATTCCAAACGTATTTCTGGGAGGAGACGCCTTAAGAGGTGCTTCCACAGCTATCAATGCCATTGCTGATGGCAGAAAAGCCGTCTCAGAATTTCTTGAAAAAGCTGCTTCAACAGGAAAAATCTCCGGGCGCTATAAAAAGGAGCACAGCAAAGAAGCGCTGATGATTGCCCGTTCTAAAAGAATTTTTGGACCTGAGTTTACTGAGCTTGCACCGGAAGACCGCAGAAACTTTAAAATGGTTAGTCATACTCCAGACTTTGATGTCATTACGGAAGAGGCTTCCCGTTGCCTGCACTGCGATGAAATCTGCAATATTTGCACGACTGTTTGTCCCAATTTTGCCAATTACAGCTATGAAGTTTTGCCGGCTGCTTTTCCTTTACAAAAGGCAAGTAAGCAATCAGATGGTAGTATTCAAATTGAAAATGCCGGACATTTTGAAATCAGTCAGCCACATCAGATTCTGAATATTGCAAATTTTTGCAATGAATGTGGCAACTGCAATACTTTCTGTCCGACCAACAGCGCGCCTTACCTCAATAAACCAAAAGTTTATCTTACAAAAGAATCTTTTGATGCAGCCCAATCAGGATATTTTCTTGATTTTTATGGCAAGGAAGAAGCAATGCTTTCATTCAAAAATGATGGATTTAGTAGTTTTTTAGTCGAAGCTCAAAACGAATTCATTTTTGAAAATGAAGATGCAATTGTTTTTCTAAGAATTAATGATCTTTCCATAGCAGACATTAAATTCAAGTCAGAGGGACAGTTTGTTTTCAATACCCTTGAGGCTGCAACCATGAAAATTATCTTTGAAGGTGCTAAGGAACTGGCCGTTTGAGAAAAGTTGTTTTTAAACAAATTTCAAAATGAATTTCTGTAGTAGGTTACTGTTTTCATTTTGAATAAAGTGATCATTTCATGTCTTTTACAAGGTTGGATAAAAGGCATCTTCAATATGATGCACCTTTTTTTCATGCGGTGTAATGATTACAGAAATGATATCAAAACGTGTATCAAGATTCAAATCATGCTTCATGATGTAACCTTCTGCAGCGCGGATCAAAGTTTTTTGTTTTGATCTGGAAACGGCAAACTCAGGTTCACCAAACCATGTTGTAGCGCGGGTTTTCACCTCTATGATCACAAGGGTGTCGCCATCTTTGGCAATGATATCGATCTCTTCGCGACCATAATGCCAATTCAGTTCAAGGATGGTATAGCCCAATCCCTTCAAATGTTTCAGGGCCATTTCTTCGCCGGTTTTTCCTAATTCGTTGTGGTCTGCCATATCAGGATTTTTTAAAAGGTTGTTTTTTATGATGAATATGGTTGAGTTTAAAAAATCAAGTTTGCTGAATCATCCGAACCTTTTTATCAGGATGAACTTCCAGCGTTGTTTTTCTTCCCATGATCAAAGGGCGGTTGTCATGAATATGTCCGGCCGGGAAGCCAAAACAGACGGGAAAATCATATTCATCGACATGCTCCAAAATAATTTCTTCAGCGGTTTTCCCAAAAGGAATGGTATTGTCTTTCATTTCTGTCATGCCGCCAACAATCAATCCGGCTATTCCATCGAACAACCCACCTCTTTTCAGACTCAGAACCATTCTGTCGATATGATAAAGGTATTCATCCAGATCTTCAATAAAGAGAATGTTACCGGTTGAATCAGGAAATGATAAAGACCCCTGCAAGCTATAAAGTATCGAAAGGTTTCCTCCTATGAGCTGTCCGCAAGCTTTTCCGGCTCTGTTCATAGAATTTTGAGAGACAAAATAATCAGGCGATTTTCCTTCCAGACATGCTATTAAACCAGTAAGCGCTTCAGTGCTGTTGGTTGCAAAATTTACAGGCATGCTGCCATGAATGCTTTCAGCATTATAAAGTTTAAGAAGCTGAGCATGAAAAACGGTGATATCAGAATAACCAACGATCCATTTTGGCGACTTCTCAAATTGACTGAAATCAAGTTTATCAACAATGCGGAGGCTGCCATAACCGCCGCGGCTGCAAACTATCGCTTTTACCAATGGATCATCCAACAGCGACTGAAAGTGTTGTGCGCGTTTTTCATCGTCACCGGCAAATTGATTAAAAACGGCATTTACTTCGGAATCAATTTTCACTTTATATCCATTTTCCTCGAAAAATTGAATGGCAGTTTGAAGTTCTTCTGCCTTTATACTTCGGGCAGGAGAGGCAAAAGCGATAAGATCGCCCTTTTGAAGAGAAGGAGGCGTTTTCATTTTGAAGGATTGGTTAACTTTGCCGAAATTTTTCAGACCCTTTAAATTAGTTAAATGGAAACCAAAAGTAAACATTTCAAACGTTATACCGTTACCTCGGCGCTGCCTTATGCCAACGGCCCTATTCACATCGGACATCTTGCCGGCGTTTATGTACCTGCAGATATTTATGTCCGTTATCTGCGGATGAAAGGTGAAGACGTTGTATTTATCGGCGGCTCCGATGAGCATGGCGTGCCGATTACCATCAAAGCCCGTCAGCAAGGCATTACAGCGCAAGAAGTCGTTGACCGGTATCACAAAATCATCAAAGAGTCATTTGAAACTTTTGGTATTTCTTTCGATGTCTATTCGCGCACTTCTGCACCGATACACCACGAAACTGCATCCGAATTTTTCAAAAAATTATATGATAAAGGAGCTTTCATCGAAAAAACCTCTCAACAGTATTTCGATGAAGAAGCTGCTCAGTTTTTGGCCGACCGCTATATCACAGGAACCTGTCCGCACTGCAGCTACGAAAGGGCTTATGGCGATCAGTGCGAAAGCTGTGGTACCTCACTCAGCCCACTCGATCTGATCAATCCGCGCTCTGCATTAAGCGGAAATGTGCCGGTTCTTAAAGATACAAAACACTGGTATCTGCCGCTTGACCAGGATGAAGCATGGCTGCGGAAATGGATCGTTGAAGGCCATAAAGACGACTGGAAAACCAATGTTTACGGTCAATGTAAGTCATGGATCGATCAGGGATTGCAGCCTCGTGCCGTTACCCGCGACCTTGATTGGGGCGTAAAAGTTCCTGTTGATGGCGCCGAGGGAAAAGTGCTCTATGTGTGGTTTGATGCACCAATAGGCTATATTTCAGCCACCAGAGAATGGTCCGAAAAAACTGGCAGAGATTGGGAACCTTACTGGAAAAGTGAGGATTCCAAACTGGTACATTTTATCGGCAAAGACAATATCGTTTTCCATTGTATCATTTTCCCCGCGATGCTGAAAAGCGAAGGAAGCTATATTCTTCCGGACAATGTTCCCGCCAACGAATTTCTAAACCTCGAAAACGACAAAATATCAACTTCCCGCAATTGGGCTGTATGGCTTCATGAATACCTTGAAGATTTTCCGGGCCGTCAGGATGTGCTGCGTTATGTACTCACTGCCAATGCGCCCGAAACAAAGGACAATGACTTCACCTGGAAGGATTTTCAGGCCAGAAATAACAATGAATTGTTGGCTGTTTTTGGAAATTTTGTCAACAGAACATTGGTTCTCACACAAAAATATTATGAAAGCGTGGTTCCTTCCATCAATGACCTGACAGAAAAAGACCGCGAAGTTTTAGCCCAAATGGATACTTTTCCGGATAAAATTTCATCAAGCATTGCACTGTATCGTTTCAGGGAAGCTTTGTCAGAACTGATGAATCTGGCGCGGCTTGGCAATAAGTATCTTACAGAAAATGAACCCTGGAAACTTATAAAGACCGACGCTGAACGCGTGAAAACAATTCTTTCTGTCTCTTTGCAGATTGTCGCCAAGCTTTCTGTTTTGGCTGAGCCCTTTTTACCTTTCTCCGCAGCTAAACTTTGTGAGATGATTCAATTGAAAGGACTTAACTGGAAAGATGCTGAGACGACGGTTCTATTGCCCGAAGGTCATATTCTGGGCAAGCCTGACTATCTTTTTGAAAGAATTGAAGATGCTGCCATTGAAGCACAGGTTCAAAAACTTCTCGACACCAAAAAAGCAAATGAGATGGCTGCCGGACCGGCTTTAAATCCTCAGAAAGATACAATTGCTTATGAAGATTTTGCGAAAATGGACCTCCGCACCGGCACCATTATTGCCGCCGAACCCATGCCGAAAGCGAAAAAATTACTCAAGCTAACTATAGATACCGGATTGGATAAACGCACCGTTGTCAGTGGCATCGCTGAGCACTATCAGGCAGAAAATATTATAGGACAAAAGGTCGTCATGCTGATCAATCTTGCGCCACGTGCATTGCGCGGTGTTGAATCTCAGGGCATGATTCTGATGGCCGAAAACAGTGAAGGAAAACTTTGTTTTGTTGCGCCAACAGATAGTTTTCATGATGGAAGCGAAGTGAAGTAGTGATTTCATTTTTATTTACCCTTTTATTTAGACACAAAAAAATGAGCAATACACTTTCACAACTGAAGAAATACACCCGCGTTGTTGCCGACACCGGTGATTTTGAATCCATGCGTCAATACCAACCTGTTGATGCAACAACGAACCCTTCGTTGATTTATGCCTCAGCTCAGGACGAAAAATACAGCCATCTTTTAGATGAAGCGATGCAATATGCCAGAAAATTTGGCGGCAGTAAAAATAATCAACTTGGATTGTGCCTTGATCGCTTGTCTGTCAATTTTGGCATGGAAATTTTGAAGATTGTACCTGGAAGAGTTTCCACTGAAGTTGATGCACGACTTTCTTTCGATACTGAAGCAACTATCAACAAGGCGCGACAGCTTATAGGAATGTACAAAGAAAACGGGATTTCACGAGAACGCATTTTGATTAAGGTTGCGGCTACCTGGGAAGGTATCAAAGCTGCAGAAATACTTGAAAAAGAAAAAATTCACACCAATCTGACGCTTTTATTCAGCAAGGTGCAGGCCATTGCTTGCGCCGAGGCTCGTGTTACGCTGATTTCGCCTTTTGTGGGCCGTATCCTCGACTGGCACAAAGCCAACCGCAAGGTGGATCACATTCCCGCCAATGAAGATCCAGGAGTGCTGTCTGTTACAGAGATTTTCAACTATTACAAAAAGTTTGGATATACAACTGAAGTCATGGGAGCAAGTTTCAGAAACACCAGCGAAATCATTGAGCTGGCAGGTTGCGATTTACTTACCATAGCGCCTTCATTGCTTGCGGAACTGGAGCAGATGAACGAGCCTCTCAGCCTGAAACTTGATAGTGCCAAAGCCATGGATATGATTATTGAAAAAATATCACCTGACGAAAAAATGTTCAGATGGTTGCTCAATGAAGATGCAATGGCCACAGAAAAACTTGCCGAAGGCATCCGGAAATTTGCTGCCGATCTTGTGAAATTGGAAAAGCTAATCGAGAAGCAGCTATTCTCCTGAGATATTACGATTTTGCGGTTTCGGCCAAAACATGTAACTTTGCCACGGTTTTTCAAGGCCCCATAGTTCAAGGGATAGAATGGAAGTTTCCTAAACTTTAGATACAGGTTCGAGTCCTGTTGGGGCTACAAATATAGAGTTAAATCATTCATTATGAGTGCTTTATTTTTTTATAGGTAAAGAATAGGTAAAGAATTTTGTGAATGAGGTAATTAATCTCATAAAAAAGGCTGACCATTACAGTTCAGTTATTGGGTTCAGCCCAACAACTAAGGTAATTAATCTCATAAAAAAGGCTGACCATTACAGTCAGCCTCTTCACACACAACAAAACAAATATGAAAAAAATGGAGCCGAGAATGATTAAACGTGAGTTTTATAGAATCTGTGGTTGATTTCAATTGTTGTTCCGTTATCGGATAGAAAATATCTTCCAGGTTGTCCCATAAATGTATTTCGTGGGACTCCCAAATTAATCATTTTCCGGACTGCATCAATCAATTCTTCATAGGCTTCTAGAAATTCCAGTTGATCTTCAGTTCTAGCATAGGTTCTATGCTTGTCCAGGAGCTTCTCTAGCTTTTCTTCATCAATCTGAAGGAAACCTGATTCATCAAGGAAACCTACTTCCAAATAAGCCAGAATATCGTTTTTATTGGCCTTTTTTAGAAGTTCAATTACTTGATCAATATTTTCCATTTCAAGCAAATCGAATGCTTTTTCTGGTGAAACCGGTACCCCGAATAATTCTCCATCAGTGCCAGGCAAATTTTTGATAAAAAACTTTCGGTGATTTGTGATAAGTTCCCGAATGCTATCCATTGAGGTGATACCATTCAATGGGAGAACATCTAAGTTATAAACTATTTCTTTTGCGGCCAATAGCCCTCTGTTTACTGCATCGCGTGTTTGGCGAATTGCGAATTTGTTTTCATGGATTAATTTCATGGTTGTCTGTGTTAAGTGTTTTGAATTAGTAATGATAGCTTTTTCCATTTTTATTTATTTTATGTGATTAATGAAGCAAAGTAATAAACAGAGCTTTGAAAAAAAAAGGACAAAAATCAGTGTGTTTTAATGATTTCATAATCAATTAGTTATAAATTTGAGTTATTTCTAATGATATCATCATCATCAAAAGCATTATACAATCCGTTTTTTCCGTACAAGTTAACGTGTGCTTTTATTCCTTTGTTGATTTCTACATTTAGCTTTCTATTGCTTGCTAAAAGTTCTTCTATTAGCCTCTCTAATTTAGGATTTTGTACAACTGTTGTTTTTTCGATAATTCGGGGTGCGTTTCTGTATTGGTTTCCTGACATTGCAATATTACCATTATCCATTAATTCATTTAAATTAACTGTTGACAGATTATTGTTTAGGCGGGCCATTTCAAGTAGATCAAGAACTGGTCTTATTGTTGGATTATTCATTGCTTCATTAGGGACAATGTATTCCATTCCGTTCTCTCCTGTGATTACTGTGGGCTTGCTTACATAACCTCTTTTTCTGGGAGAATATGAAGCATTAAATAATTTACCGTCTTGAGTGCGTTGGAATAGATTTCCTCCGGCTTCAGCTCCAGCAACATCAGGTACAGGCGTGGCGGCTATCATTGCAATTTGGGCTGCAACTGCAAATCCTACTATTGCTGCCAGAATTGGCTTATCCAAAGTTTTGATGATGGCTAAAGCTCCATGTATTGCTGCGCTGAACATGGCCATTGCCTTCTCTCTTATTGCTTGTCTTCTGTCAATGATAGCTTTTTGCATATCAAGGTCTTCATCCATTTCCTTGACTTTAGCGTTATATGCTTCCTGGCTGATTAATCCATGATCAAGTTTTTGTTGTAAATCTTCTTTTTCCTTTTCATTTCTTTGGCTATGTCTTTCAAAGGCTCTATCTTCATATGCTCCCAATAAATCAAAATATTGCGCGGTTGCACTACTTAAGCCAAGTAAAGCAAAGGAAACTGATTCTATTTTTTCCTCAAATTTTAATTTATCCCATCCATCCCCTAAGTTATTGATTAATTGTAGCCATTGCGAAGCTCCACCACCAAAAAAATCATCTTTAGTTATACCAAACATTCCCTGCATTTTCTTATCCAATTCACTCAATGGATTACCAGTCATTTTTTCGGTTGTGGTGGATAATTCATTTAGGGCCTCATTTAGTTTTTTATAAGCGTCGGCCAAAACTTTTAGTTCTTCAGGGCTGTTCTTTTCATCTGATAATGAAAGTCCGTCAATTACTCCAGAATCCCTTAGCTTATCTAAAACACTTTTGATTTTTTTAATATGGTCTGAAATAAAATTGATTTCTTCTTGCGCGTGTTTTTCCTGTAAATCTTTCTTTTTTTGAGAATCGTTTCCAGCTTCTTCCAATTCGTCCCTATGTCTTTGGCGCAAGAGCTCAAGGGATGTCTCATAACCGGAGTTGATGTTTGTAAGATATTCACTGATTCTTTGAGCATCAATTTCATCAAGTTCTTTGTAGTGGTCTTTGGTTATATTGTTGTAAGCCTTCATTTGGAGCTCACTCATTTCATTCAGTGCCAGATTGTGTATTCCAAGTTCCTCTTTTTTCTTCTTGTATTTATCTTTTGCTAGTTCAATTTCGTCTGTTGTGGCTGTATTAATTAAGGCTTTTTCTAGATCAATTCTGATTTTAGTTTGCTCAATCTTTTTACTTAAAAGTTCATTTTCAGCCTGTATGTATTCATTTGAACCAGTCTTAAGATTGTCAAGTTTATCCTGGAGAAATTGGATTTCCAGTGCTAATACTTGTCGGTTGTATTCTTGCTCTGTTTCAATTTTTCCAATAAGAAAGTCTTTCATTAACTTGTTGGATTGTTGCTGAAAATCAAAATCCTGTTTCAGTTTTTTTCCTGTTGATTTATTTTCCTCTTTTTCAAAACTCTCTCTGATTGAAGCAATTGTTTCTTGTTCTTTGATTTCAAGGTTAATTCTTTCACTCTCCTCATATTGGCGGGTTTCCAGTCGTCCCTGAATATATTTTAGCTCTATATTTAACAAATTACGTTCGTGGGCTGCTTTATTAACTTCACCTTTTGCAAACCTTTGTTTTTCGGCAAAAACTTCATTTTTTTCATTTATTTCTGAAAATCCATCTTCCTTCGATAACTTTTTACTGATACTTAATTTTTTTTCAAGTTGTGCCAGTTGGATGTTTAATGAGGACACTTTTATTTCATTTATTTTTTCCATCTTCAGCTCTGCTTCCAGAGTGGCTTCTATTTGATGTTTTTGGATTTCATAGGCCTTTATTTGAGCTTCTTTGATAATTTTCTGTTGAGCTTCCATTTGGCTCATAAGAGAAAAAAGATCATTTTCAAGAAGGCTGTTGGCGTTCGCATATACCTGATTTTCCTGATCATATTTTTTCATTAATTCGTCAAATCTGGTCTGATCTGTTCTATATCCGGCTGCCTTGAGTTCATTAAATTCCTTTTGTGCTTTTGCTCTTTGATCTTCAACATCAAGCATTTTAACAGCGTTTTCAACCATTTTCTTTTTTAGAATTTCTGATTTAGCTTCCAGTGCTGCCAATCTTATTCTTTCCTTGATGTTATTATTCACTCCCTGCATTGATGTTAATAATTCCTCATTGCTTACATTTTCTGCATTGATGTATCCAAGTAATTCAGGATAATTTTCTTTCAGTTTTTTAATCAATGATACCCTGAGTGATGAACCTTCATTTAATTTGCTTATGACTCCTGTAAGGGTTTCAACTTCAATTTGCTCCTCAATGATGGATGTTTGTTTTTCTTTCGTCAATCTGGCAGTTTCCTTTGCTATATCAATAGTCTCTTTTCTTGCACTATTAAGTCCTGCTACATAAAATCCTAATGCAGTTCCGGCCCCAACAAGTATACTAATCAGAGCTGGTATTCCTGTCATTCCAAGAGCTACTGAAAAAAGCCTTGTTGCTGCTGTTGCAATCCCGATTTTTTTAGTCAGTAAATCAGTTAGAACTATCTGGGTTCCTACCAATCCAATCCAAATACGATCTACTACTATTTGCGCTGTTTTGGCAATTCGATAACCGATTGTTCCAATAATTAATCGTTCGTTCCAAAGTGTAACGGCTGCCAGAGCAACTCTATAAGCTACAAAAGCTGAAGTTAAAGTTACAATTGCCCGTCCATTCTCAAAAAGAAAAACTGCCAGTGTTTTTGCTATTCCTAAGAAATTCACCCATAAATTTTGGCCGGCAATCATTACAGGCTGTAACTTTTCGCCAAGTTCAACCTTCATGTTTGCTATGGCCTTAGTATTTTTTTCAATTATTGCCTGGGATGTATTGTTTTTCAAATTGTATTCTGCTAGAATGGATGTTCCCAAGACAAATTCTTTATTGGACAAAACTTGCTGACTTCTTAAAAAATCTGTCTGTTGTGCCAGTCCTGAAATAACTTGTACTGCTCTTTGTCCTTCCAATCCGGCTTCGCCTATTGCGGCTGTGAGTGCTGTAAATCCTCCCTCTGTTGTTCCAATGCTTTCCAGTACTCTTATGAAAGCCTCATTTGCATCTGTATTGACTAAATTCTGGAAAGAATCTAAGTCCATTCCTGCCAGATTAGAAAATACAGCGGGTTGCTTCGCCATTTTAGATATGAACATTCCATAAGCTGTTGCCCCAACTTCGCTAGAGATAGCCAGAGCGTCTATTGTAGCTCCTAAGCCTAGAATATCAGCAATGGAAATATTAGCCATATTTCCAATGGATGCTACTCTATTGGTGAAGTTGACAATGTTTCTTTCATTTGCTGTGGATGCTATTCCAAGACTGTTAATTGATGAACCTACTTTAAGCAAAGATTCTTCAATTCCAAAAGTTTCTTTGAGTCCGAACAATTGAACAATCTTTCCCAGAATATTCATTGTTTCCTCTGGGCTGTCTCCAAGGTCTTTACCTAATGCAACTGTTAATTTATCGGCTGCCTTCACAAAACCAAGAATATCTTTTTCGGCTGTTATCCCTAGTTTTCCGGCTGTATATGCCAGATCAAGCAATTGTTCTTGTGCTAGTCTGGTATCTATTTGCTTAAGTGATTCATTCAGGCTAAGTACCTGGTTGCGGCTTAATCCGGTTGTTTTTTGAACATCCACTAACTTCTCCTCAAACCTTGCGTATTGATCTGTTAAGTTGCGAACGCTGAATATCATTCCGGCCATGCTTCCAATAGTTCCCATGATTACGGCCCAATACTTACTGAATGTATTGGCCAATCCTTTCAAACTTGTAAGGCTGTGTTCTGTTGCCCGCAAAGATTGATTGTGTTCATTTATTACAGCCTTGAGCTGTCTTATTTTTTGGATGTTCGCATGATACTCTTTGCTGTTTCGGTTGAGTGTTTTAGTTTGAGACTCTAGCTTGCGCATTTCTGCGGTAATGCTTTTTACAGAGTTCGTAACTTCTTTACCATTGATGTAAAGATTAATTCTGCGGGTGCGGGAATTGTTTGCCATTTTATTCTATTTATTTGATTAGTGTAAGGCAAATGTCTATTCAATCTTGTTTTAAAAAAAGGACAAAAATTGATACTTTATAAGTCTTTGAATATCAACAAGATAAAATTTAAATAGTTGCAATGATAAATTTTGGTCTAAAAAGGCTATTAGAAATGTGTTTCAAAGGGTGCTAGAAATAGTTTGAAAACTGGAAGTCAACTGAAGTCAACAAGTTTACAGATAACGGTATATTAGTTTTTGTATTTATCGGACTACCAAACACTTAAGTATTTGCTCTGGCATATATCCTGCATTTTATTTGTTTTTTATATACAGGCATAGTTAGGGCAAGCGTAGGGATAGTTTATGATTTAAACGCCTTTTTTTCTGCATTTTCATGTTTTTAGGGTGAATTTTGTCTTTCATTGGGCTTGTTTTATGTGCTTCAATGTCAATTAGATAGTTTACAATTGAAAAAACCGCGTTTTGTCGGACGCGGTTTTTCAAAATGGAGTTCAACAAGTCAGAGGAAAAACAGCCTAAATTTTTGGCTGTTTTTCATGAATTTTTGGGCTTATTTTTCTTGTTCGTAAACAGAAATAAATTTTTTTATGATTTCATGGTGTTGGCGAAGATTTATTATTAAACTTTCGATATTCTGAACATCCATCAAAGATGCGTCTGGATTATTCACAAAGTCTTTCATTAATTTTTCCAATTTTTTTTCTTTAAAAAATTTTTCAATAATGTCCAGACTGTCATTTAATTTTTCCAAAAGGTCTTCTTTGTGGTTGAAAGGGACTGATTCTTGAATTTGCAAGTCAGGATTAATTTCCTGAAAATATTTCTGTATCTGTCGTATAGTATAACGCAAATTTTCGATTTCGTTAGGTTCCATATCTGAAGCTCCAGGATTTCCGGAAAGAATACTAGAAACATAATCTAAATCGTCTTCAATGTTTTTCATGTTAATACTATTCAAAATCCGCTTTCCATTCAATAAAATCTGGAAAGGGTATTTTAATGCTTCAGGGTTTTCCAGATCATACATTCCGCTCATGGTTTTGAAAAATTGCTGTATTTTATTCAGCGTATATTTCAAATTAACAATGTATTGAGCATCCATGATTGAATTGTTTGGACTTGCAGAAAACAATCTGATTATCTGGTTAAGATCGTCTTCTAATGTGTGCGGTCTGATTTTAATGAAAAACTTTGAGGCTGAGATGATAATTAAATCATCATTGGTGATTTCTTCATTTCTTGATCTGTGATCGAAATTTG
>JAGXRB010000215.1 GCA_018336075.1 Bacteroidota bacterium | reverse complement strand
TCACTGAAAATAACGAGCGACTCATGACCGAGTTCAGCACTATAAATAAGGTGATTAGGCTCGTAGGAAATGAGTTTTATACTCGCCGGATTTCCTGATACCGGAGTGAATCCTTCTAAAAGTGATGAGAACTCTTTGTGTACAACTGCTGTATTGCGCAAATCATGATATGCAAGTGCATCAATTTCTTCATTTGGTGTATCAACCCATTCAATCTTTTCTATCGGCCAGGCATTGCCAAAAGCACTGATGTTTCTGATTGGTGGAGATTGTGGATTGAAAATAATATACCGTGTATTGAGCATATTGAGCACCTGACTTTCGTTCAGAACTTCCTGAAGTGCCGAAAGTGTTGGGTTTTGGCTCAACACACCTGAAATTGCCGTCATTTCCGATTGAATATGATGCTCAATCATATCCTGATAGCGCTGCAGCTTTGCTCCATGATAACCACCGATAGAATGATGAAAATATGCAGCTCCGGCATCATTGAATGTGCTGGCCGTTAGATCAAGTACACGATAATTGGGATCAATATCCTTCAAAATTTCCTGATTGGCCGTTGAAGCCTGAAATGGTACTTCTGCTTTTCTTTTGGCCACAAAATTATTGCTGTTGAGATATCGGGTATTGATAGTAACCATATCAGCCAGAATTAACAGCGTAAGGGCAGCAGTGAGCCAGTTTTGCTTCAGTTTTTGCAATCCAAAAGCATATATCAGACCGGCAGCCAATGTGATATAAAAGAAACTTCTTATGGCGTCTTTCTTGAAAATATTCATTCTGACAGCTTCAAGTTCACTCATAAAAAGATTTATCTGTCCTGCATCGGCCGGATTGGATTGTTTCATGCGTGTGAACTGTTCAATTTCGAATCCACTGAAAAAATTGAAGAAAACACCAGGCAAAAGATAGAAAATCAATGAAAGACCTCCTGTGAGTCCAAAAGCGACAAAAAACCATTTTTGCTTTTCTTTGAAAAGTTCAGGTTTTTTGAAAATCTGATAAAGACCAAGAAATCCCAAAAGCGGTAAAGTGAGATCAGCAATTACAAGGGTCATTGATACGGCTCTGAATTTATTGTATCCGGGGATGTAATCAAGGAAGAAGTCTGTGAATGGCATGAAATTTTTACCCCATCCAAGCATAATCGAAAGAATAGTACCACCCAAAAGTATCCACTTGTATTTTCCTTTTACGAAAAAGAGTCCGAGCACAAAAAGAAACATCACGATAGCGCCGGAATAAACTGGTCCCGAAGTGCCGGGCTGATCACCCCAATAGGCATTTTGTTGTGCCAAAGCTTGCTTGAAATTGCGGTCGGCATTTTCAAGAGCAGGATTGGTCGCGCCTATCATGGCCGAGCCGCCTCCTTTAGCATTCGGAATAAGCAGCGACCATGTTTCACCTATTCCATAGCTCCAGTGTGTGATGTAGCTGCGGTCGAGGCCTTTGGTCTGGTCAGCAACATCTTTTGTCAGAACAGGTGCCCCACGCATACTTTCTTTTCCGTATTCCCAGGTGGCATACAGGTTGGTTCCGTGGGTCAGCACAGCTAAAAGTGCAGCAATAATTAACACACCACTTGCCTTAAAAAAGTTTGGAAATGTTTTAAATCTGAAGGCGTCAATGAGATGGAATATTCCTGTAATGACCACCAATAAAGCAAGATAGTAAGTAATCTGAAGGTGATTAGCCTCTAGTTGGAGTGCCAGCGCAATGGCAGTAAGCAATCCGCCTTGTGCATATTTTCCCTGAAAAGCAAGAACTATTCCCGCCAAAACAGGTGCCATAAAACCAATTGCAATGGCCTTTGACGAATGACCGGCTCCAAGGATTATGAACAAATAGGATGAGAATCCGAATGCCAGTGCGCCTGCCATACTCAGCCAGGGGTCAACTTTCAAAACAAGTAAAAGTATGTAGAACCCGAGAAAATACATAAATACAGCACTGAGCGGGTAAGGCAAACCAAATGTTACGATTTTTTTTACATAGCGCATCAGGTTGCCGGTATAAACAACAGATATTTGCCATGCCGGCATCCCGCCAAACATTGAGTTTGTCCAGAGTGGCTCTGCTTTATTGTCTTCTCTGAAGTCAATGATCTCTTTCGACATACCTTTCCACATCGTTATGTCATGCTGATCCAGCTTTTTGCCTTCGAGCAAAGGATTGAAATAAGCGATAGTGATCAGTACAAAAACGAGGATGGCGGTAGCAAAAGGGAAAACCTTGCGCCAGATGTTCAGTGCATCATTCATTCTTATTGGGGCTTTTCGTTATCTTTAATATCTTCAAAATCAATGTATTCGCCAATGTTGGGATTGATTTTTGGCTCATCTTCCCTGATGTAACTTACTTTTACTTTTTCGTCATGCCTTTGATTGTTTTGTCCCTGATAGGCTTGCTGCTGCATTTTATTGGCCATTTTTTTTACAAAACGGGCTATAAGCCATGGGAAAAGATATCTGAAAGCCAGACGAAACACGTAAAAGCTGAGGATGATCCAAAAAATTATCATCAAAAATTTTTCCATCTTTTGAATTGGTATTGTGGATCACTGATCCGACGCGAAATTAAATAATTATGGAAAGCAGTAAGAAAAATAGAAGAGAACTTATAACGAACTTCACAACAAATTGATCAAATTTCATGAATACACTGCTGAAATTCGGGCAAAATAAAACAGAAGGCAATGGGTTTCATCACCTTCTGTTAAACCTTTAATAAATATAAACTGGCTAATTATAGATATTATCTTTCGTCAGAAACAGTAAGTCTCTTTCTGCCTTTAGCTCTTCTGGATTTAATTATCCTGCGTCCGTTGGCTGTAGCCATTCTTTCGCGGAATCCATGTTTGTTCTTGCGTTTTCTGTTCGAGGGTTGAAAAGTACGTTTCATCTGCCTAAATTTTGGGAGTGCAAAGGTAAAAATTAATTCTATTTAACCAAACCTTTGCACTATTATTTTTCTGAATTATTTTATCGAAATACTTTATGTATCATTAAATCAATGAAATACCTATGATTTTACAGGTGCATATTTTAGCGTCTCAACCAGGTAATCCCAGAAAAGTCCAACACTTGCAATCTCAACCTTTTCATCAGGAGAGTGTGGATGACGGATTGTCGGGCCAAATGAAATCATGTCCCAGTGAGGATAAGCCGCTCCAAGGATGCCACACTCAAGTCCTGCATGTATCACTTTAACTTCCGGAACTTTACCATATTTGTTGTTGTAAACTTCCTTCATTGTTTTAAGAATAGGCGAATTGATGTTGGGTTTCCAGCCAGGATAGTCGCCAGAAGAACTTGCTTTAGCGCCTGCTTTGGTGAAAACATCCCTGATTTGTTGAGAAAGTTTTGCTTTACTGGCATCAACTGAACTGCGTTGCAAAGTTGCAATTGTAATTTTATCTCCTTTTGATTTAACGATGGCCAGGTTGGTTGATGTTTCAACTACGCCTGCCATATCAGCTGACATTGCAATCACACCGTTTGGGCATCTTGCTACTGCTTCAAAAAGTCCGTCTTGTGTTTTCAGATCGATTACTCTTTCAGGCATATCAACTGTTTCAGCAGCAATGGCTAAACCAGAATCAGCTTCTTCGAATTCACTTTTGGCAACGATTTCAAACTCTTCTACGAATTTTTTGAAAACAACTTCTTTATCTGCAGGCACAACAACTGTAGCAAATGCTTCACGAGGGATGGCATTGCGTAAGCTTCCGCCATCAATGCTTGATATGCGAAGATCGAATTTGTCGGCAGCCATCAGCATCAATGTGTTGATGATTTTGTTTGCATTTCCTCTTCCAAGGTTGATGTCCAGACCAGAGTGCCCACCTTTTAATCCTTTTACACTTAATCTGAAGGCCAGATTTGCTGCAGGAACATCTTCAAAAGCAGGTGAAAACTCACCTGTGGAATCGATTCCACCAGCGCAGCCAATATAAAGCTCTCCTTCGTCTTCAGAATCCATATTGAGTAAAATATCACCATTTAGAAAACCTGGCTTAAGCTCATTTGCTCCTGTCATTCCGGTTTCTTCATCAATAGTGAACAATGCTTCTACAGGGCCGTGCTCGAGGTCGGTAGCTTCCAAAACTGTCATTGCTGCGGCTGCACCAATTCCATTGTCTGAACCTAAGGTAGTACCTTTTGCTTTCAGCCAACCATCCTCAACAAAGGTTTGAATAGGATCTTTTTCGAAATCATGATCCGTTCCTTCATTTTTTTGCGGAACCATGTCCAGATGTGCCTGAAGGATTATTCCCATGCGGTCTTCAAAGCCGGGAGTGGCTGGTTTACGGATAATTACATTGCCGATATGATCAACAACAGTTTCAAGGCCTAACTTTTCGCCAAATTCCTTTGTAAATGCAATAATCTTTTCCTCCTTCTTCGATGGACGTGGAATTTGTGTAAGACTATAAAAATTTTTCCAGATACCTTTAGGCTCCAGATCCAAAATGCTACTCATAATGTTCCTCCTGATAGTTTTAATATGGATGAATAATTTTTCGAGCCATAAAAGTACAATATTTTCCTGTTTGTCAATCCTAAATGTTTGTTAATGGCAGATTCAGGATGATGATTTGTCATTTTAAGCCTTCAATCAAATGTATTAAAAATATTGATAACACTGGAATACCTTGGAAATTTTCAGTGAATTTGTTTACAAATCGCTGTAGCAAAAATCAATCATAGCCAGTTAATTTTGAGCGTCATTCCAATAAAAAAATGATTTTTAGCCCATTCATTTGAGCTTTGATCAAAAATATAAATGGTATCTTTGGGGCAAAAGCATTGCATTATGGGAAAAATATCCAGAAACAACCTCCCCGTGAATCTTAATCTGAACGTCCGGGGATTGGTTCAGTCATCCACTTTGGCTATCAATGAAAAGAGTCAGGAGCTCATAAAAAAAGGTTATCAGGTTTATAAATTTGGTCTTGGACAATCGCCTTTTCCCGTTCCGGAAAATGTGGTTGAAGCACTTAGGCAAAATGCACACCAAAAAGACTATCTGAATGTGCGGGGATTGTTGCAACTGAGAGAGGCCATCGCAGGATTCAACCACAGGACACAGAAAATAGAAACACGCCCTGAAGACATTCTTATAGGCCCGGGTTCGAAAGAGTTGATTTTCATTCTTCAGTTGGTTTATTATGGCGACCTGATAATTCCTACGCCTTCATGGGTTTCCTATTTTCCACAAGCCCGTATTATAGGCAGACACGTGCATTGGGTGCCTACAAGAGCTGATGAAGGTTACAGGCTAACTCCGGAAAAGCTGGATATGATTTGCCGGTCTGATCCCAACAGACCACGTGTGGTTATCCTGAATTATCCATCCAATCCGACTGGTTGCAGCTATCCGATTGATAAACTTAAGCAATTGGCAGCGGTAGCCCGCAAATATAATATTGTGCTTGTCAGCGATGAAATTTATGGCATGATTCACCATCAGGGGCAACATGTTTCAATTGCAAGGTATTATCCGGAAGGAACAATTATCAGCAGTGGACTGAGCAAATGGTGCGGAGCCGGTGGCTGGAGGCTTGGTACTTTTATCTTTCCAAAAGAGCTTTACTGGCTGCGTGATGCCATGGCTATCGTGGCAAGTGAAACCTATACTTCTACCTCAGCACCCATTCAGTATGCTGCTGTAACTGCCTTTGAGGGAGGCGAATTCATAGATGATTACCTTGATAAAACGCGCAGAATTCTTCGTTATCTTGCAAAGATTCTGCGTAATCAATTAGAATCAAGCAACATCACTGTGCCCATGCCAAATGGAGGTTTTTATCTGTTTCCTGATTTTAGTTATTACCGCGAAAAATTAGCTGCAAAGGGGATCCTTACTTCCATGGAAATGTGTGATGCTATTCTCAGGGAAACCGGTGTAGCGATGCTTCCGGGCATTGATTTCGGTCATCAGCCTGAAGAATTGCTTGCACGCATGGCATATGTGGATTTTGATGGAAGAAATGCACTTGAAAGCGTTAGTGGGTTTTATGCTGACAAAAAACTGACAGAAGACTTTATCAGGCAAGATTGCCCCAATCTTTGGTTTGGTGTGCAAAAACTAACAGATTGGTTTAAAGCATTGTAAACTACCTTAAAAAAGAAAAGGCTGCCATGAAAATTATGGCAGCCTTTAAACTATTAATTCAAAGCGATTTAACTTCTTTTATTTGGTAAGTCAAGGCCATAACCTTGCTTTTTGTCAACAGCTTTAAGTACCAATGACATGATCATTGCAAGCACTCCAAAACCGGCAAAAATCAGTTCAGTAACTGTGTAATCGTATTTAATGTTCATATCACCGGCAGCTATAGCATCGGCAACACCAGGGTTAGATGCAGTAAGCGCCCATCCTATCAGAATTGGCACTGCAAGCAGACCAATATTTTGTATCCAGAAAGTTAAGCCAAAGGCAGAACCCAGAAATCTTTCTTCAACAATTTTTGGTATCGAAGGCCACATTGATGCCGGAACAAGAGAAAATGCAAGTCCTAAAACAACAATTGTTGCATAGGCAATCAGTGGTGTAAATGCTTCAGCAGGAACAAGTGCAAAGATGAGGTGTGAAAGAGTTAAAAGAATTGAACCGTAAAGCATCATTGTTGCTCCCAGACCTTTTCTGTCGAGGAAAGCTCCAATGAAGGGAGTCATGATCATTGCACCAATGGGGAAATAGGAAAACATTGCAGCAGCATCTTTTATGCTGATATCAAGTTTTGACGACAACATGTCGGTAGCAAATTTCTGAAAAGGAAAAATAGCTGAATAGAAAAGCACACACAAGCTTGCAATAGCTAAAAATCCGGGATTCTTTAAAATCAACCATAAGTCACTCACGCGGAATGCTTCTTCAGGCTCGGTAGTTCCATCTGCTCCGATTTCTTTGTCAAGACGGGCATCCATAAAGGTATACATTAAGAAAAGGAGGAGCCCAACCATCAGGAATGCAACGCCCCAAAATACAGAATTTACAACCCCACCATTTTCAGCAAAAATTGGTGATAAGCGGAATACTGCAAAAACTCCAAGACGGGCAACGGCCATCTCAAGGCCCATCGCCAGTGCTAATTCTTTGCCTTTAAACCATTTTACGATCGTTTTTGAAACAGTGATACCTGCCATTTCAACACCTATACCGAATATTGCAAATCCAAAGAAAGCTAATTTGGCAGACGAAGGCACAGCTACCCAAAAAGTATCCAGCCATGCAGCTAATCCGGTTCCGGCAAAAGCTTCTGTTAAGGCATAATATTTAATCGCACCACCTATTACCATTGCCAAACCAGCAGTGATGATGGTAAAACGGATGCCCATTTTATCTAAAATAATCCCTGATAAAATCAGAAAAAAGGCAAACACATTAAGGAAGAATTCAGATCCACCTAACATTCCGAATGTTTCAGGCGACCAGCCGTGATTTCTTTCGAGCAGACTTTGAAGCGGAGCAGCTACATCCACGAAGAAATACGCGAAAAACATGGTCAGCGAAATCAGTGCCAGAGCAATCCAGCGTGCGGTGGCGGATTCTCTCATTGATGCTTTAATTTTTTCCATATAATTTTAGGTTTAAGTTAAACAAGCGGCTAAAGTATAAAAAAATGGTTTTTAAATTGCAGAATTATATCAGGCTTTAAAACTTAAAAATTGATGCAATCAAGAATACAAGGTTTGACCGAAGATTTTTATTGGTAGCCGGTCAATTCATTGCATCCAAATTGTCGAAGTGGATAAAATTTAAAATGTTTTTAAAAAAGGTGAATGAGAGACTTTGTTTCAAAATAGGGTTCAGAAAACCATTGGCTGATCGGATGAACGCTTTTGATCCAGCGTCGTGGTAATTCGTCAAGTTCTGGTTTGAGGTCACCACCTTTTAAGTACAGTATGCCATTGGGCTTGCTGTTTTTGCTTTTGCCATGAAATTTGGTGCCTGTCCAAAAAATAAATTCGGGCAGGTTTGTAACTGCTCTGCTGACAACAAAATCAAACTGTTGTTTAATTTCTTCTGCCCTTTGTTTTTCTGCAACTACATTCGAAAGACCAAGATGTTCAACAGCGTTATTTACAACCATAATTTTTTTCCCGATACTGTCAACAAGTAAAAACGAAGCCTCCGGAAAAACGATTGCAAGGGGAATTCCAGGAAAACCACCTCCGGTACCAACGTCAAGTATTTTTGTGCCTGACACAAATTTGAGATATCGGGCAATAGCAAGACTGTGCAAAACATGGTGCTCATAAAAATGCTCCATATCCTTGCGCGAAACAAGATTTATCTTGCTGTTCCAATCTTCATAAAAAGGCTTCAAAGCCTCTAATTGATCCAGTTTTAGTGACGACAGCTCACCGAAATATTTCTTAATGATTTGCATAAAATGATTTAAGCGGTAAAAATAATGGTTCTTTGTCATTTTCACTGAAAAAAATAGTCCGTCAAATATTCAGTTTGATTTTTTGTAGTGAGAGACTTATTGGTGCATTATTAAATCGTTTTTCGGAAGCTTTAACAATAGATTTATTAACGATTCGTTGTGAGTAAATAATTTTTGCTGAAATAAAGTCAATAGATTTGTTGAAGTATTTTTGCAGCAACTTAAAAAAATGATCAGGAAAGAATTTTACACCATTATATTAGTTATCCTCACGTCGCTGCCTGTTACAGTTTTTTCTCAGCAGAAAATTACGGCGGAGGAATATATTAATAGATACAGTGATATTGCTATGGCAAAAATGAAGGAATATAAGATTCCTGCTTCTATCACCCTTGCCCAGGGTTTGCTGGAATCGGGCAATGGCAATAGCAATCTGGCACAGAAAGCAAACAATCATTTTGGAATAAAATGCCATGTTGGCTGGAAAGGTGACAGCTATCATATGGACGATGATGAAAAGAATGAGTGTTTCAGAAAGTATAAAAAACCTGAGGAATCGTACCATGACCATTCGCTTTTTTTAACACAACGCCCGCGTTATGCCTTTCTTTTTGAACTGGATATCATGGACTACAGTGCCTGGGCTCATGGTTTGAGCAAGGCAGGCTATGCAACGAATCCACGCTATCCTGAGTTGCTGATCAGAATAATTGAACGCAACAATTTGCAGCAGTTTGATCAATTGGCAATGAAAAAGAAATTTCTGGCTAAAAATGAGGATGTCATCGAAGCAATTGAGGATCACACATTTATTCCTATAAATCCTTCAAGCTTTGAAGTGGTAGGGAAGTCAAAAGATAACAGATATATTCATGAAAATAATAAGCGTAAGCTAATTTTTGCAAGAGACAAAGATGATATCAAAAGCCTTGCAGCTGAGTTTAATATCTACAGCTGGCAAATTGTTAAATACAATGAATTTGATAAGCGTGAAAAATTGGACAAGGCGCAAATTGTTTACCTGGAAAAAAAACGCCGGCGGTCAAATACGCATGAAACACATGTTTTACGCGAAGGAGAAAGTCTTCATGCTGTCTCACAGCTTTATGGAATTCGCCTGAAAAGACTATATAAAATGAACGAAACTGACAACAATGGGAAATTGCTTCCTGGCTCAGTTTTGCGTTTGAGATAAATTCGATTCATTTTTAGAATAAAAAAAGCCCTTCCCGAATAATCCGGAAGGGCTTTTTTATTTTTATTGAAATTTATGTTATTCGATGATAACTCCTTTGCCTTCAATGGTATATTTCCATTCATCCTGCGTGATAGCATCAATGAATTCCTGACTGCGTCCGGCATCTTCGGCGTAATGTTTCAGCATGTCAACTGAAATCAGTTCACGGATGGCAAGACCATCAACCCAGGCTGTTTTTCCTGCTGCATCCATTGGGACATAGAAATCGTGATCTTTCATATTTACCATGATTTCTTCACCATTGCCAAGGTCAAATGTCATCCAGCAGCCTGTATGTTGACAAACTTCGAGTATTGTTCCAAAAACTTTTACTTCGATAGGCTCATCGCTGTTTATAAGGCTGGCGATTTCACTGACAGGAACTGCATTGTCTTTGGTTATTTCTTCGCCAAACGAACCTGTTGAAGGTAAAACCATCTCAGTATCATGGTCGTGATCATGGTCGTGGTCGTGGTCGTGATCATGACTGTGCGAGTGAGGTGCTCCGCAGGAACTTGACAGAAAAACTGCTGCGGCTATCATTAAGCTGAAAAACAGGCTCTTTTTTATCATAACGAATAAATTATCTTGGGTTAATAACGATGTCTTTTGCATCTTCCAAAGTTACAGTTCCACCATTGTTGCCCCATTGGTTCAATACATAGTTAATGATGGCTACAGCTTCTTCTTTGGTATCTACCTGTGGAGGCATTGGGGCACTGTATAGGATTCCTTTTATTGTACTTCCACCCGGTGCGCCGTTAAGGGTCTGAGCTATTGCTCCAACTTTGTTGGTCAAAAGATACTCTGAGCCTACAAGTGAGGGAAATGCGCCGGGAATTCCTTCACCATTGGCCATATGACAAACGATGCATTTCTCATTGTAGATTTTTTTTCCGAGCTCATTCGATTCTTGTGTAACAACAACTGCAACTTCTTCTTTTACAGGCTCTTCAGTTTTTTTAGGTTCACTGCTTCCTCCGCAGCTATACATTGCCAGCGTCATTCCGACAAAAGCAAACATGGATAAAATGGCTTTCTTTTTCATAAATTGTATGGTTTTAGATTTTTTGTGCTGCAAAATTAATGCTTTTTTGATTTGAAAATTATTCTAATTGATTCTGTTGTATTGACTTTTGCAAATTCAGAAGAATGACTGATTTTTTTGATGAACATATGACTCCACAGAAAAATATAATTCAGGAATATAAAAAGTGGGTCAATTAATTATGTTTTCAGCGTATTAATGTTTCAAGGTAGCGATGAAGTTCATCAGAAAACAACATGTTTTATGTTAGGTTTCAATTAATCACTGAAATATTGGCAGTTGTCAAATATTATTCTAATTTTGCACCCTCAAAAAAAAGTATCACGTAAGAAAAGTTAATTAAATCACATTCAGAAATGCAAAACAAAGGAGCTATTAAAGTCTTTGCAATTGCCCTCGCAATCGTTTCGCTTTACCAGCTTTCGTTCACATTTGTAGCGGGAAGGGTAGAGCGCAAAGCAGCAGTGTATGCCAATAGTGAGGCAGCAACAAAGCTTGCAAATGAGCTTGCAAAGGGTGACGAAATGCTGTATAAACATCTGTTGGATTCCGTAGTCGAGGCCAGAGAAACCTATTACCTCGATTCAATGGACAACCAGGTTGTATACAATCTTTTAATTGATAAGTATACCTATCGGGAAGCTAAAGAACGGACAATCAATCTTGGTCTTGACCTTAAAGGTGGAATGAACGTTGTTCTTGAGGTATCAGTCAAAGACATCATCATTGCTTTAGGCGGCAATAGTCAGGATCCTGTTTTCACACAGGCAATCGGACTTGCTGTTGAAAAGCAAAAGAACAGTCAAAAAGATTTTGTCACATTGTTTGGAGAATCATTCAACGAGATTGACCCAAATGCAAGACTTGCTTCTATCTTTTTATATGAGTTTAAAGAAAAAGGTATTACAACCAATTCAACCAATGCAGAGGTGCTGGATGTCATTCGTAATGAATCTGAAGCAGCTATCGACAGGTCATTTCAGATCCTTCGTACACGTATTGACCGTTTTGGTGTAACGCAACCCAATATTCAGAAATTAGCTACTTCCGGCCGTATTCTGGTAGAATTGCCAGGTATCAAAGATCCGAAGCGTGTAAGAAAACTCCTTCAGGGTACAGCACAGCTTGAGTTCTGGGAGACATATAATTTCTCCGAAATTTATTCTTTCTTTGATGAAGCCAATCAACGTCTTGCACAATTGTCAAATGTTGACACCGTGAAAACGGAAGAAACTGACACAGCTGAATCAGAACTCGATTTAATATCAGAAGAAACATCTGATGATACTACAGCTGAAGGCGATTCTACAGAGCTCAGCCTCCTTGATCAGGTAAAAGCAGAAGGCAAGGAAGACGAAGAAGCAAGTTTTGAAGAATACTCAAAAAATAACCCTCTTTATGCCTATTTGATGCCATCCTATTTTCAGGATGAGTCAGGTCGTTTCTTCCCGGGTAATACTGCCCGTGTTGGACAAGCATTGGTGAAAGATACTGCCCGTGTAAATAATATGCTAAGAAGAGTTCAGGGAGTTTTTCCACGCAATATGAAACTTGCCTGGACTGTTAAGCCAAGAGGTGAAGTTTCTGGTCAACCCGGTGTACTTGAGCTTGTTGCTCTAAAAACTTCTCGTGATAATAAACCGGCTTTAGGTGGCGAAGTAATTGTTGATGCCCGTCAGGATTTTGATCAAAATGGCAAGGTTGAAGTAACAATTCAGATGAACAGTGAGGGTGCAAAAATTTGGAAACGCCTTACTGGTGAAAACATTGGAAAACAAGTCGCAATCGTACTTGATGATTATGTTTATTCATTTCCAGTTGTAAATGACGAAATACCTAACGGTCGCTCATCTATTTCCGGTGGAGAGATGTCAATTGAAGAGGCTCAGGATTTAGCCAACATATTAAAAGCAGGTAAACTTCCGGCACCTTCGCGAATCATGGAAGAAGCCGTAGTAGGTCCTTCATTGGGACGTGAAGCAGTAAATGCAGGTCTGTGGTCTTTTGTACTCGCATTTGTGCTAGTACTTGTCTATATGGTATTCTATTACGGTAAATCAGGTCTGATAGCTGACTTTGCACTGTTTACAAACATTTTCTTCCTTTTTGGTGTATTAGCTTCCCTGGGTGCTGTACTCACATTGCCAGGTATTGCTGGTATTGTACTTACACTCGGTATGGCTGTTGATGCCAACGTAATTATCTACGAACGTATCAAAGAAGAAATAAGGCTTGGTAAAGGAATAAGACTTGCTATTGAAGATGGATACAAAAATGCTTATTCGGCTATTATCGATGGTAACGTAACCACTTTGCTAACAGGTATTGTACTTTACACTTTTGGAACTGGTCCGGTTCAGGGTTTTGCAACAACGCTTATCATCGGTTTGCTAACTTCGCTTTTCACAGCTATCCTTATTTCTCGTATCATCTTCATTTACATGCTTGATAACGACAAGAAAATTAATTTTGGAAGTAAACTAACCCTTAACTTCTTGTCGGATGTTCATATTGACTTTCTCTCAATGCGCAAGAAAGCATACATTGTTTCGATAGCATTAATTGTCATCAGCCTTGGCTCACTCACTTTCCGTGGATTGAATTTTGGCGTTGACTTCACTGGTGGACGTACATATCTGGTACGCTTCGATCAGGATGTTACTGTAAATGATGTCAGAAAAGCATTGACAGCTGAATTTACACAGGCTACCCCTGAAGTAAAAACTTTTGGGCCAAATCGTCAGGTGAAGATTACAACTAAATTTCTGATTGAAGACGACAATAAAGAAGTTGATTCAATCATTCAAAGTATGCTTTACGTCAGTTTGAAGGACTTTTTTGCAACACCTATCACCTATGATCAGTTTACTTCGGATGAAGAGGCAAGTGATAAATTTATAGGTATTCTCAGTTCTCAAAAAATTGGACCTACAATCGCCGATGATATCCGAAATAAAGCCATTACAGCTATTGTTCTTTCGCTGATAATAATCTTTGTTTACATTGCAATTCGATTTAAAAAATGGCAGTATGGATTGGCAGGGCTCATTGCTTTGGCGCATGATACAATAATAGTACTTGGATTGTTTTCGATTTTCTACAATATTTTGCCTTTCAGCATGGAAGTTGACCAGGCATTTATCGCAGCAATTCTTACCATTATCGGATACTCAATTAATGATACCGTTATCATCTTTGACCGTATTCGTGAAAATGTGAACCTGCATCCTAAAAGGCTCCTTAGATCCAATATTAATGACGGTTTGAACAGCACGCTAACCCGTACTATCAATACCTCAGGAACAACAATCCTTGTTTTGCTTATCATCTCTATTTTTGGTGGTGAAGTTATTCGTGGATTTGTATTTGCCTTGTTGATGGGTATCGCTTTCGGTACTTATTCCTCTGTGTTTAATGCCAGTCCGATCGTTTATGATTTGCTCACTTCAAAAATGAAAAAGGAAGAGGATGTAATTGCAGCAAAAACAGCTAAAAAGAGCTGATCATTTTTAGCTTAAAAAGAGTATTGTCCGGGCATTGTTTTCAGTGTCCGGACTTTTTTGTGCATTTTAGTTAAACTATCGCTGACATGCCAGCATAATTCTTATTTTTGCACTACTTAAAAGCACATGAAATGCTACTTTTCTTTGATTTTGGTTCAGGAGAGATAATTCTGATTCTCCTTGTTTTGTTTGTAGTTTTAGGTCCTCAACGCCTGCCAGAGGTTGCGCGTACGCTTGGTAAAACAATAAACGAAATGAAAAGAGCTTCTGCAGGTTTCAAAAACGAGATCAATAAAGAAGTGCAAAGAATTGAACGGGAAACACGTTACAGCGAGTTTCTGGAACAAAGAAATCAGCAGCAAAAGCCAGATGATAAATCAATCGCAAAGCGTGACGATGATGAATTGCAGGCAGATAACAACGATGTGAAAAATGTAGTTCTCATTGAAGAAAAACCCGTTACAGATAAAGAGATTATTTCTGATAATGCGCGGTCAGACCAATAAAACTGACTTTCATACGTTACCAATCATTAAATGATACAGGGATATATAATGAAACTGATTCCAATATTAACTGTTTTTTTCTTTCTTAGCCTGTCAAGCCTTTCTTTACATGCACAACGCAATGTTTCGAAAGGAGCAGATGAGGCTTTTGACAGAAAACAATACTCCTTAGCGATTGACCGCTATAAAAAAGCCTATGGACGGGTTAAAAGGAACTCGGATGAGAGAAACCGTATAAGTTATCGCCTTGCCGAAAGTTATCGTTTGACAGGGAATTACAGACGCGCTGAGGCTACTTATAAAAGAGTGCTTCGCAGCGATCTGCCTGAACGGAATCCAGAAATCCTGCTCGTTTTTGCCGATCTGCTTAAAATGAACCAAAAGTACGCTGAAGCAATTGAGTATTACAACCAATACATCGAAAGAGTACCTGACGATCCGCGAGGTCCGCTGGGCGCTGAATCGGCAGCACTGATTGAGGAATGGCTTGAAAATCCATCACGCTTCGAAGTAACAATGCTAAAGAAAGTCAATTCACGCGAGGCTGATTTTGGAGCAACATGGTCGTCCAATAATTTTAACGAAATCATATTTACCTCAACTCGGGAAGGTTCATCCGGTAAAGAAAAAGACAGATGGACAAACCAAAGCTTTAGTGATCTTTATACATCCAGACTTGATAGAAATGATCAGTGGAGCACGCCTCAAAGGCTTGATGATACTGAAACGATAAATACTTCGGCAAATGAAGGAGCTCCCTTCATGAACAGTGCATTCACTGCACTCTATTTTACGCGCTGCAACAATATTCCACAACAGACCTCGGGCTGCCAGATTTTTGTGAGCAACCGCAGCGGAAGAGCCTGGAGCCAGCCGGTTCCATTGCAGATACGCGGTGTTGATAGTGTAGATATAGTTGGTCATCCTACGCTCAGTAATAATGAATTGATAATTTATTTTGCTGCTGAAAGAAAAGGTGGGTTTGGCGGAAGAGATATCTGGATGGCATTGCGCGATTCAAAAACACAGCCATTCAACCGCCCGATGAATCTAGGTCCTGTCGTTAACACCAAGGGCGATGAAGTGTTTCCTTTTTTACGGAACGATACAACGCTCTACTTTTCATCAAATGGTCATGGCGGAATGGGTGGATTTGATATTTTTGTGTCTACCGTTGATTCAGCCGGTAACTGGGGTGTTCCAAAAAACCTCAAACATCCGATGAATTCTGTAGGCGACGATTTTTCAATTACTTTTCATCCAACAGAAGAACGTGGCTTTTTTGCAAGCAACAGAAATAATATCAGAGGTATTGATAACCTGTATTATTTTATTGAACCACCGGTGTTGTTTACACTTGCAGGCACCATCAAAGATGAAAAGACATTGCTTTTTGTTGAAAATGCAAGTGTAAAGCTTATAGGATCAAATGGAATGAGTGTAACTACACGGACAAATGATAAAGGTTACTATCTCTTTGGGAGCTCTCAGATTGACAAAAACACGACTTATGAAATTATTGTAGACAAGGAAAACTACTTCACCAGAACTGCTGTTGAAACCACAGTTGGTGTTGAGTTTAGCCGTGATTTTGTTGTAGACCTGCTGCTTGAGCCAATTCCTGAAGCACCTATTCCTTTGCCGGATATCCTTTACGATCTGGCAAGGTGGGAGCTAAAACCACAATATGAAGATTCGCTTCAAGGTTTGATCCTTACGCTTCAAAACAATCCTACAATTATCATCGAACTTGCCTCACACACTGATAACCGGGATACAGAAGAAAGAAATGATATTCTGTCACAGCGAAGAGCGCAGTCTGTGGTTGACTATTTAATTTTGAGAGGCGTTGATCCTGAAAGACTTGTAGCTAAAGGCTACGGCGAAAGAGTGCCAAGAACGCTTGATCGTGAGTTAAATGCAAACGGGTTTAATTTTAGTTCAGGCTCAGTACTGACAGAGGAATTTATCAATGCTCTTTCTAGTAACGATGAAAAGGAAGCCGCTCATCAACTTAACCGTCGGACTGAATTCAGGGTGCTTAGCAAAGACTTTGTACCGAAAGCTGCCAATCAGCCTTTGGCCGTTTCAATTGATATCGCAATTAACCCTGATGACAATAAAGTTGGTTTTCTGATAAATAAAGAAGGACTATTTGAAGCAGAGTGCTTTATTGATAATTATTCTGAAAAGTTCATCTACAATCGCATTGAAAATACATCCATTTCTTTAAGTAAGGCAATGGAATTTCTTAAAAAGGGTGTTTTCAGCAGAGATAATCTTCTGGGTGATGCTGAAGCACTGCTAAAGGATGGTACAATTGCTGATGGCGCTGTATTTACACTCAAAGAAGTGCGCATTGCAAACCGTACTTTGAATGATGTTGAAATTACCGTGGTACATAAACTTGACAGCAATTTAGTTTTTGGGCAACGTTTGCTGAGCCGTTTTGGAACGTTTGAATTCGATACAGCTTCAAAAATGCTAATT
>JAGXRB010000214.1 GCA_018336075.1 Bacteroidota bacterium | reverse complement strand
CCAATAAATTTCCCTCTTGTGGTATCTATCTCTGCCTGACCCCAAACGCGTGTATTGAATTTCTTTAAAACTTCCAGTGCAGCTCCTTTATAGCCTTGAAAAATATCTTCGCTCATCTTTAATCTGTTATCTGTTTTGCTAGTTGGGTTAAATCCATGTTTCCTGCCGCAATCTTTCTGAGCTGACCCATAATCCAGTTTTTACGGTGTTTGCTTTCAGGCTTTTTTGGGTTAAAGACAAACTTACCCTGAATATAAGGAAGCTTTCCTGTTATTTCTTCAGCAGGTAGACGTTTAAATTTCAGAATTGTAAGTGCTGATTCAAAATCAATCCGTGGATGCTCCACAATCAAAGGAAGCATTTGCCAGGCAAGACGCACATCCAATTGCTGTTCGCGAAGAAATGCAAAAAGGTGATAAATCTTTCGGGCTTTGAAACGGGTATTTTTTGACTTTCCGAGCAGATTTTTCATGCGGTGCCCAATGAAAGTGCCAGCCAGTTTCGGAGAATAACCCAGTTCGTTCACAATATCTTCGAGCAGTGGATACAGGTTTTTCGAAAAGATATATGTATAAGTATCGTCGGGAACACCCCATGATTGAAGGCGTTTATAACGATCGATGATATCTTCAGGAATATCTTTTCGAAGTTCTTCTATAATGTTGTCTTCTAATGGTATAGGAGCCGAATCTGTATCAGGATACATGCGGTCGGCACCTGGAAGAACCCTCTCAAAAATTGTTGTTCCATCAGTCAAACCTTTGCGTGTTTCATTTGGAATACCTTCAAAGGCCATTTTGAAGCGTTCTTCAATTGTTTCGAGGGCCGTAGGAATGTCTGCTACAGGCCCCCAGATGAGAATCAGGGCATCTTCAAGACCAGATCCTGCTGTTTTTGATAAATACTTCCATTCGGCGGGAGTAATTTCACTTCCTGATGATTCAGAGTGCAGCATATTTGGTTTTTCAAGACAAGCGATAACTTTCAAACGGTCGCTTATTTCATTGGCGAACATTTTTCCGGGTTGGGTAAAATGAGATAAAGCACCTTTGAGTCCCGGAAGTTTTACAAGAACTATTTCGTGTTTTCTGGAAATGGCTTGAGCAAGTGGGGCATAGTTAAACTGGTCTAAATCGGGTTTTAAGACAAAATGTTCGATTTTCCATTTATCATAATCTTTGATTTTCTGTCTGAGGTCATCGCGTAAAATCAGCAGTGACCACTGTCTGAAAGCTTCGATATGGGTTAGTTCAGGAATCCATTTGGTGTGGGCAACACCTTTTATTTCAACGCGTGAACCTCCGCGACAACTAACATTCACATCCTGTCGTCCGCTGCCGATTCCGGTTCGCACTTTGCCTGTGCTTCGGTTCAGAAAACGAATATAATCACATGCTTCTTTTACTTCATCAGGATTAAGACACTCGGGATATGTTACAGTTTCTATCAATGGCATTCCCAATCGGTCGGTTTTGTATATACGGGTATGGCCAATATCTGAAATTTCACGGCATGAATCTTCCTCTATGCTCAGTTGAATCAAACGTATTTTTTTATGCTTAAGCTCAATTTCTCCCTCAACACCAATGATGGCTGTTCGCTGAAAGCCGGTAGGTATGCTTCCATCGAGGTACTGCTTTCGGGTAATATGCACCTCACCCACAATATTGAGTTTTGATAAAAGTGAAATTTCGATTGCAATTTTCAATGCTTCACGATTGACAGGAAATGGAGGCGTGTCATCGACTTCATAGGTGCAAGCCGTTTCGTTTTTTATGCGATAAATGATTTCTTTCCTGGTTTTAAACTCCATTAATGCTGTTCCATCATACTCGCCGAGCTCACTTAAAGTTGGGCGCATGTGCCGGATAATTTCGGCGTCAAAAACATCACTTTTATTGTAAATGCCAGCAGGACAATGACAAAAAAGTTTTTCCTGTGTGAGCAATTGCTGATGCACTTCAAGCCCGGACATGAAACCAATACGGTCATAAGTATCCTGACTGGCCTTCTTTCGGCTTACATAACCTGCTCTTCTTTTGGTAGCCTCGTAGTGGGCATGGGAATCGAAATTAAAGTCCATATTGCATTGTGTAATTGCTGTAAAAGTAGGGAAAAAGTGCATTCATAAAAGTAATAATCATTCTAAATTAGCGTTCGGTTTTCCAGGCTTTAAGCTTCAATCAAACCAAGACGAAAAGCTGCCTTATACTCATGATTTAGTGTTATTTTTGTCATCGTTATGAAACAGATTGTTAAAAAACTTCTTTTTGGGCTTATTGTGATTCTTGCATTGTTGCCGACGATGATTCAAGCCCAGCAACGAACAGTAATTCACGTGGAACGCGCACGCATTCAGCGTTACGACATTCAGGCAGGAAAAGACATTGAGAAGCTTATCGGAAATGTAATTCTCCGGCAGGATTCAACCTGGTTTTATTGCGATAGTGCATATCTGAATGATAAAACACGGAATTTCGATGCGTTTGGAAAAGTTCATATCAAAGTGAGTGATACTTTGAATATATTCAGTGACATGCTGAAATACAATGGAGAAACACGGGTGGCCGAGCTTTTTGATAACGTAAAAATGATCGACGACTCTACCATTTTAGAAACCAATTATCTTATTTATAACAGGTTTACCCGACTCGCAAAATATCCCGACAATGGGATCATCACAAGCGGTCAGAATATCCTTAAAAGCAAAAGAGGCTATTACAGAACAGATTTAAAGGAGTTCTATTTCGCTAAGGATGTGGAACTTATTAATCCCGATTATACCACCTACACTGATACGATGGTGTATAATACAGTGAGTGAGATTTCATATTTCTTTGGTCCAACAATCATCAGAGGTAAAGAAAATACTATCTATTGCGAATATGGGTGGTATGATACTGGTCGTGATCATGCTCATCTCAGCCAGAAAACAAGCATGAGAACCAATGAGCAACTCATTGAATCTGACAAGCTTTTCTACGACCGCAACATCGGATTTGGAGATGCTGCAGGCAACGTGGTGATAACTGATACAACAAACAAAATGATTATTAAAGGTGAGGTGGGCAAAATTTGGGAAGATGAAGGTCGCTCTTACGTTACTGATCAAGCATATGTGATTTCGTACGACAAAACCGACAGTTTATTTATGCATGCCGATACGCTGTTTTTATTTTTTAATGCCGATAGAAAGGCAGAGCGAATGCTGGCATATTATGGAGTCAGGTTTTACAGGAAAAGTCTTCAGGGAAAATGCGATTCATTGGCATATCATATGGCTGATTCAACAATGCGCTTATATAAGGATCCGGTTCTTTGGTCAGATGAAAATCAGCTAACGGCTGATTCTATGTATGTTGTAACCCGAAACGACCAACTTGACTCTTTGGTGATGCACAACAGCGCTTTCATTGTTTCCCGCGATACAATCAAAGGATTTAATCAGATTAAAGGAAAGAATATGGTGGGCTACTTCGAAGACAATGAACTTGACAGAATTTTTGTTGACGGAAATGCACAAACAATTTATTGGGTACGTGAAGAGGATAAAAATCTGATTGGTATCAACCTTGCCAAATCGAGCACTATGTTGATAAAACTTGAAGAAAGTGAAATAAAAGGCATCACCTATTATTCAGGTCCAAGCGAGGTTATGTATCCTGAAGAGGAACTTCCTCCGGGTGAATCAAAGCTAAGGGGTTTTCAATGGCTTGATAAACTGAGGCCTCTCGATAAAATGGACATTTTCAAACGACCTGTTCTTGATGAATCAACAAAAACAGACGAAGAACTTCCTTCAAAGAAGAAATAATACTTCCAGGTTGATTAAAACAAGCTGAATTTCACATAGCGTTTTGGGTTCAAACGCACGTCCTCCAGAAGTTTATTCAATTCTTCAGCCGATTTCTCGAGCTGATAATATAAGGTGTCATTATGCATCATTTGCCCCACTGTGCCTTGTCCGCGGTTTATTGCATCGAGCAGTTTGTTGAGTTCCGCCAATGATGCGTCTGCATGATGCACCACTGAACCAATATCAGCCTTGACAAGTGAGTCAGATAGAGCAGCCATATTGCTTAAAATGGTGTTAATCTCACCATTGTTTTGCTCAAAATTACGTGTAATGAGCTCTATATTATAAAGTATCGAAGAAATACGTGAGCTTTCTGTGCTTACAACTGAATCAATCACCAAGGTTGTTCGCTCAAGATTCTGAATTGTTGCCGAAACACTTTGAAGACTTGAAAAAATGTTGTCTTTAGCATTTTCGCTAAGGATGGTTTGCAAAATTACAACCAGAGAGTCCACTGAAGAAAGCAGAGTTTCAGCTTTATTTTTCAAAGGAAGTACCTGAGCATTAACCTCATCCATCAAACTAGCCTCAATTGAAGATAATAAGGTGTCGTTTGGCATAAGATAAGTCTTAGAAGTTCCAAGTTGAAGTTCTATGGCTTTGGATCCCATTAAATCTGAGCTGAAAATGCGTGCAATGCTATTGTCAGGAACAGGGAATTTTGTGGTAAGTGCTAATACAACAATCAGTTTTCCGTTTAATGAAGGGTGAAAATAAATGTCACGAACCTGACCAACTCTCAAACCATTTATAACAACCGGATTTGACTTGATCAGGCCGTTTACCTCTTTGTATTCAACAATATAAAGCTGTTCTTTATTAAATACGTCCTTTCCCTTGAGGAAGTTAAAGCCCCAAATGAATAAAACCAGTGCTAAAACAAATGAGAGCGCAACTGTGTATACTTTTCTGTTTTTTAAAGTCATTTGATAAAAGTTGTATTGTAATTCACCATAGTTTGATGGCTGAAAATGCTCAACAAAGATACTACAAAGGATATGATTGCGTCAAATATCATTTTTTAAGTTTGCTGCTTCATCAATACGAATTCGTTGCCCGTTATAAAAAGCGACAACAAAAGCATCGCTATAACCGTTTTTTCGCATGCGACTCTGATGCGCTGTGGCATCGTTGAAACTTGTAAAATTTCCAGATGTATATTTGTGAAGTCCGTCATGAAAATAGACACCTGCTTGTATAACTTTACTGAATCTGTTGTCGCTTAGGGGTATTTCACGTGGAAAGGTGGCAAACTGCACCTTATATATAACCTCGTTTGCACCAGGTTGAGGAGTTTTGGATTCAACTGTTTGACCCGAATTGTTATTGGCAGTTGTTGCTTGGTTTGGAGTAGCAGAAGGTTTGCTGACCTCCTGTACTTCTTGAGGTTTTTGGGTTAATACTTCTTCCCATTCGGGAGTAAGTTTAGGTGGAACTGCATTTTCACGCTCATACTGTATTTTATATTCGCGGAAGGCTCTGTATATCGCTGATGCCATATAAACTTTTCCCTCTTCCGACATTAGAAATGCTTCTTCTGTCGGATTGGTAATGAACCCCAGCTCAACAAGTATACTTGGCATTGCTGTGCGATACAATACCCAAAAACCAGCCTGCTGCACGCTTCTGTCTTTTCGTCCGACTCTTTTTGTAAACTGTTCCTGAACTTTTTGCGCAAGCTGTATGCTTTGGGTTTTGTTTTGACTTTGATACAGTGAAAGTGCAATATAGGCAGCGGTGCTGTTGGGGTCAAATCCACCATACTCTTCGCTGTTGTTATCTTCAAGCAGAATGGCGGCATTTTCAAGTTTCGCAACTTCAAGATTGGCCTGTGTGCGATGTTCTCCCATCACAAAAGTTTCAGCACCGTATACTCTTGTGTCTTTTACCGCATTGCAATGAATCGAAATAAAAACATCAGCATTATTTTCGTTTGCAATGGTAGCACGTCTGTGAACTTCTACGAATTCATCTCTGCTGCGTGTGTAAATAACTTTTACATCTGGCAGATTTTGTTTGATATAGCTTCCGGTTTTCAAAGCAACATCCAACACAATGTCTTTTTCTTTTGATTTTTTTCCAAGGGCTCCGGGATCTCTGCCGCCATGTCCGGCATCAATTACAACAGTCCGTATTTTACTACCCTTTTGAGCATTAACATTTGAATTGAATCCAAATACCAATAACAGCACAACAAAGAGGCTTAGCATACGTTCAACAGTTGTCACGCGGTCATTCACTTTTTGAAAGTATATTTGCAGACGGAAATTCATAATCAAAATCTGAACAAAATTAATCTATAACCACATTGGCAGTGCACGCTTTTCAGACATTTTTTTCAACAAAGCTTTGGCTGATAGCAATGCTTGTGCTTTCATGTCTTATGCTTGTCTTTGAGGCATCTGCCGAAACAATGGCTTCAGCTAATGTTAACGCAAACAAAACCAACTTAGTATTTTCGCTGCAAAATGTTGAATCAAAACAAATTAGTGCATTTGAGCCAGGAAAAGACACTTTGCCCCAACCAATTTCAGATACCATTATAGTTTCAGATACGCTTGTCAAGAAAGCCAAACGGATGCTTGAAACTAAAGTTGAACGCTCTGCTCAGGATTCAATTGTACAGGACCTTAAGAATCGGAAAGTTTACCTTTATGGAAACGCCATGGTCAATTATGGCGATATAAAACTTGAAGCAGCATACATTGAATTTAGTTTTGAAACCAATCAGGTGTATGCACGTGGCGTGGAAGATTCGACGGGAAAGATCATTGGAATGCCTATATTTACTGACAAAACCCAAACGTTTGAATCTAAAGAACTAAACTATAATTTTGACTCAAAGAAAGGGATTATCAGCAGCGTTGTAACAGAAGATGGGCAAGGGTTTCTGCATGGAACCAGAGTAAAAAAAATGGCAGATAATTCGATCAATATCCGCTCTGGCGCATATACAACCTGCAACGATAAAAGTCATCCCCATTTTGAGTTCCGCTTTGGAAAATCAAAAGTGATTCCTGACAATAAAATTATTACCGGACCAGCTTATCTCGTTATTGAAGGGATGCCAACACCATTGGCATTGCCTTTTGGAATGTTTCCCAATAAAAGCGGCCAACGCTCAGGAATACGAATTCCAACTTACGGAGAATCAAACAACCGTGGGTTTTATTTTGAGAATGGCGGATATTATCTTGCGATCAACGAAAACATGGATCTGGATATTCTTGGTGATATTTATACACGCGGCAGTTGGGCAGTTAAACCAACTTTACGTTATATCAAAAGATATAAGTACAGCGGCAATCTAAATACTAGCTATGCCATCAACATCACTGGTGCCGAAGGGGCCGCAGATTATGCCAAAAGCAGGGACTTCAGAATCCGCTGGACACACCGGCAAGACCCAAAAGCACGTCCTACCGGCAGGTTTAGTGCCGATGTGAATATTGTAAGCAGTAACTTCAATAATTTCAATCCAACTTCCACTACTGATTATCTTAGTAATGAATTAAGTTCATCTATTGCTTACCAAACCAACTGGAACAACAAGTATTTTCTTACAATGAACGCCAGACACAGGCAAAACACAAAAACAAAAGTTGTTGAGGTTACTTTGCCCGAGTTAACGTTCAACACCAACAGAATGAACCCATTGAAAAGAAAAAACAGCATTGGAAAACCGCGATGGTACGAAGAACTGAATGTTGGCTACACAATGAGCGCACGCAACAGTATCAGTCTGCCAGATAGCCTGCTTTTTAAACCTGGTGCAATGAAACAGTTAAAAAATGGTATTCAGCATAGCATTCCGGTTAATTTGCCACTTAAGGTGTTGAAGCACTTTTCTTTGACAAATTCCATCAATTTCACCGACAGGATGTACTTCAATTCTCAGAAAAGATTCTGGTCAAATGATACAATTTTCAAAGGAAACGACACCATTGTAGGCTACCTGAAAACCGATACCGTACAGGGTTTCAACAATGTTCTTGACTTTAATTTCTCAACCAATCTTTCAACAAAAGTATATGGAATGGTTGCGCTCAAAAAGGGTCCCATACGTGCAATAAGACATGTTGTTACACCCAGAGTCGGTTTCAGTTATACGCCAAAATTTTCTGATCCTTCATGGGGCTATTATGACAGTTATATTGACGGCAATGGTTTGGAGCAGATTTATTCAAAATATGAGGGTGCCATTTATGGTTCACCTCCAAAAGACAAATCAGGCCGTATAAATTTTGGCTTAAGCAATAATCTTGAGATAAAAGTCAGATCGCGAAAAGATACGATCAGCGGGATGAAAAAAGTTGTGCTTATAGAAGACCTCTCTCTCACCGGAAGTTATGACATGTCAAGAGATTCGCTCAACCTTTCATACATCACCATGAATGGTCGAACCCGTTTGTTGAAAAACCTGAATATCCAGTACTCAAGCAGCTGGGATCCTTATGTGCTTGATTCTAATGGTCGTCAGATAAACAAATTTGAATGGGACGAAAACCGTCGTTTGCTACGACAGAATCAGGCAACCTGGAACTTTGGCGCAAGTTGGAATATAAGTCAGAAAGATTTTGAAAAAGCCGGATCAAAGCAAGTTGAACAGCCAATCACAACAATGGCTTCACAGGCAGAATTGCAGGAAATTGAACAAAATCCTGAAGATTATATCGACTGGACCATTCCATGGTCTCTTTCAATCAATTACAATCTGCGCTATTCCAACAATATTTCTTACAGAGATTTTATGCGGGAAGACAATAGAAAAGTAGTTCAGACTCTAGGGTTTTCAGGTGAAATAAATATTACACCAAAATGGAAACTGACCGCACAATCGGGATGGGATTTTGAAGCAAACGGTCTCTCATATACTTCCTTAAACATTTATCGCGACCTTCATTGCTGGGAGATGCGTTTCAGCTGGATTCCACTTGGGTTTCGCAAAAGCTGGAATTTCTCACTTAATGTCAAAGCATCAGTATTGCAGGATCTAAAGCTAAACAAAAAGAAGGATTTCAGAGATATTTAACTTTTGATGTATCATACTTTGACGTTGTTTAATAGCTGTTAAATACATTAAAATGATTTTTTTCTAATCATGTAATACTGATTGTTGCTACTTTTAGCATCTGAAAAATGGAAAACGAAAATACTTTTAATTCGGCCTTAAAGGTAAATGAAGGCATCAGTCAACCCGACTCTTTGAATCAGGCGGCTATTGAAAGACTGAAAACCTATAAAAGAAATATTCTGCCCTCAAAACAGTATACCGAAGGTATATTACGGGGAGATATTGTGATGTTGAGTAAGGCTATAACCTTAATTGAAAGTTCATTGCCAGAGCATCAACTAGTAGCCCAGGAAGTAATTGCTTCATGCCTTCCTCATACTGGTAACGCCCTCAGATTAGGCATTACCGGTGTGCCGGGCGCTGGTAAAAGTACTTTTATTGAGGCTTTAGGAATGCATCTCACAGAAAAAGGTCGTAAAATTGCTGTATTGGCAATAGACCCCAGCAGTCAGCGATCAAAAGGCAGTATTTTAGGCGATAAAACCCGCATGGAGCAGCTGGCAAATCATCCCAATGCTTACATTCGGCCATCTGCTTCTGCAGGAACGCTCGGAGGTGTAGCCCGAAAAACGCGTGAAAGTATCATCCTTTGCGAGGCAGCCGGTTTCGATACCATATTTGTAGAGACAGTAGGAGTAGGGCAATCAGAAACAGCTGTTCATTCAATGGTTGATTTTTTTCTCCTTATTTTAATCAGTGGTGCCGGAGACGAGCTTCAGGGCATTAAACGGGGCATCATGGAAATGGCAGATGGCATCGTGGTAAATAAAGCCGATGGCGACAATATTCATCGGGCAAACAGGGCAAAAGCTGAATGCGAAAACGCCCTCCATCTATTTCCTTCTGCAGAATCAGGCATAAATCCAAAGGTGCTAACATGCTCATCACTTGAGAATTCCAACATTGATGGAGTGTGGCAAATGATAGTTGATTTTATTTCGGCAACACGTGAAAACGGTTTTCTTGAGCACAAACGCCTTAGTCAGACTGTAGCAATTATGCATGAGAGCATTCAGGACGATCTAAAGCGTAATTTTTATAATAACGATGAGGTAGCAAAACACCTTCATGTTATCGAAAAAGAAATCGCAACCCAAAAAATGAGTTCTTATATTGGCGCATCTAAGCTATTGGAAGTTTATTATAGGAGTTTGAAGGACAAGAACCAAAAAAAAGAATAGATTCCTGAAATGATTGCTGCTTTGTGGCAATTTATCTGGGTTTTTAAAAGCATAATTTTAAAAAACTTGTCCAAATCAAAATAAATTCGAAGCGTTTGGCTTAAAAGATTCCGGAAGTAAAAGACTAAGCAAAATCTAAAATAATCTGAAAGACAATAAAGTGCTTGCAGATTAAAAAAGAATATGTACTTTTGCACTCCATTTTAGAAATCAATTCATTACTAACAAATTTTTAATTATGAACCAGTACGAAACCGTTTTCATTGTAACTCCCGTTTTGTCTGAAGAACAGATGAAGGAAGCGGTAAAAAAGTATCAGGAATTCCTGAAAGACAATGGTGCTGAAATCGTCCACGAGGAGCACTGGGGCATGCGAAAGCTGGCCTATCCTATCCAGAAAAAATCAACAGGATTTTACCATTTGGTAGAATTCAGAAATGAGGGCAAGTTAATTGCCGAGCTGGAAACACAACTCAAACGCGATGAGCGCATCATCCGTTTCCTGACCGTAAAACTCGATAAACATGCTGTTGCATACAACGAGAAAAAGCGTAAAAAGGTAAGGGATGCCGCAAAAGATCAAGCGCAAGCTTAAGCTTGTTATTCAGTAACCATTAAAATCTAAAGCAATGGCTCAAGGAAATTCGGAAATTAAATATTTGACTCCGATTGCAGTTGACACTAAAAAGAAAAAATACTGCAGATTCAAAAAAAATCGCATCAAGTTTATCGACTACAAGGATGCTGACTTTCTGTTGAAATTCGTGAACGAGCAAGGCAAACTGTTGCCACGCCGTATCACAGGTACTTCAACAAAATTCCAGAAAAAAGTTGCACAGGCTGTGAAAAGAGCCCGTCATCTTTCGTTAATGCCTTACGTAGCTGACTTACTTAAATAGAGGAGGAGAAAAACATGGAAGTAATTCTTAAACAGGATGTAAACAATCTGGGTTTTACCCACGATATCATCACCGTAAAAGATGGGTACGCACGTAATTATCTCATCCCAAAAGGTTTGGCTATAATCGCCAATGAAACCAATCGCAAAGTTCTTGCAGAACTTAAACGTCAGCAGGCTTTTAAAGCCGACAAAATCAAAAACGAAGCGGCAACTATTGCCAAAGCACTTGAAGGCCTGAGTCTTCGTATTGCTGCCAAGGCTGGTGCCTCCGGAAAGATTTTTGGTTCTGTGAATGCTGTTCAGATTGCCAATGCAATCAAGGAAGTTAAGAACATAGAAATCGATCGTAAGAAAATTCATCTGAACGAAGATTCAGTGAAAGAACTAGGAAACTATAAAGCCAAAATTAAACTTCATAAAGAAGTACAGTTCGAAATCGATTTCGAAGTTTTTGCTGAATAGTACACAAAAAGATTGTAATTTTAAACCTGATTCTAACAATAGAATCAGGTTTTTTTATGCTTTCAAAAAACAAAATAAAGTATATCAACAGTCTAAAAATCAGTAAGTATCGTAAGCTGAATGCTGATTTTTTTGTTGAAGGGACAAAGTTGATTGCTGAATTACTGCAAAGTAATTTTCAGATTTCTGGAATTTATGCCACCAATGAATGGCTGCAGGAAAACAATGAAATTTTGAAAAATACTGATTGCATGGAGGTTGACAGTAAAGAATTGATGCAGATAAGCAATCTGACTACGCCTCCAGGTGTTTTGGCAGTGGTGAAAATCCCGGATGTAAGTTTTGAACCCTTATCATTAGTGGGCAGACTTAGTTTAATGCTCGATGGAATTAATGATCCCGGAAACCTTGGAACAATCATCCGCACTGCCGACTGGTTTGGAGTTAGTCAGATATTTTGCAGCCCTGACACGGTAGATGCTTATCACCCGAAAGTGGTGCAATCAACAATGGGTTCCATTTTTCGCGTTAAAGTTATTGAAACAGATCTGATGGATGTTTGTCAGGAAGCCAGAAAGAATCAGGTTGATGTTTTCGGAGCGGTTATGAACGGACAGAATATTTATGAAAGTAAACTTAAAGGAAGCTCTTCAGTTCTAATCATTGGCAGTGAATCTCATGGTATTCGGAATCATCTGTTGCCTTTTATAAATTTCCCGATTACATTTCCGGCATATTCTGCTTCTAATACCCAAAATAAAACAGAATCTCTGAATGCATCGGTTGCAACAGCATTAATTTTGTCCGAATTCAGGCGAAAAGCGGATTAATATATTCAAACAGTTAGATATTTAGACACTATTGTGTAATTTTGCAAAAAATATATATCATGTATCTTAAATTGATTCTTCTGAGCATAATCATCATAGGTCTGGCATTTGCCGGAATCGCTATTAAAATGTTTGTTTTAAAGAATGGTGAATTCAAAAAACAATGCAGCAGTGTAGATGCTAACGGGCAAAAGTTAGGCTGTGGTTGTGGTGGAGGTGAAAGCAGTTGCGAGCGAAAATCATCGCACCCCTGAAGTTTTATTTCTCAATAAGCTTTTTCATGCCATCAGTAGCATAGGTTTCATAAGTGTTATCTTCTGACCAAAAGATAAAGTATGCTTCTACGCCTGGCAAAGTCTCCAGTAATTCAATTGACTTTTCAAGACCCATTACCATCATTGCAGTTGACAGTGCATCTGCCAGTGCTGCGTTGCTGGCTAAAGTTGTTACGCTTAAAAGATTATGATCAACCGGATATCCTGTCTTAGGGTCAATGGCATGAGAAAATCGTTTCCCATCTTTTTCAAAATATTTCCGGTAACTACCAGATGTAGCCAAAGCAAGATTTTCTAGAGGTAAGATGACTTCATATGTGCGCTCATCTGTTTTTGATTCAGTAGGTGATTCTATTGCAACAATCCAGTTTTTGCCATCAGGCTTAAGGTTTCGTGCAAAAATCTCTCCTCCAACATCTACTATAAAACTTTGTATTCCAAGTTCATCGAACATATTGGCAATAAGGTCAACTGAATAGCCCTGTGCAATGGCATTAAAGTCAAAACTCATCCTTGGATCATCCTTAACAATTTTTCCTCCTTCGAGTCTGACTTTCTTATAGTCAACCAGATTTCTAAGGCTGTCAATTTGTTTTTGATTTAATTCCATCCTGTTTTTTCGATGAAATCCCCATGCTTGCGCAAGTGGGCCTATTGTGAAATCAAAATAGCCATCGGTAAGTGCACTTAATTCTTTTGAGAGAATAAAATTATATAGAAATGTGGTATCGAGCTGCACAAGGGTATCTCCACGATTCACTCTTGAGAGGATCGATTGATCTACCCAAAGCGAAACTGATTGATCAAATGATTGAAGCAATGAATCAACCATGGGTTGAAGATTTCGCTCCTGCTTATCATAATAGGTAATTG
>JAGXRB010000213.1 GCA_018336075.1 Bacteroidota bacterium | reverse complement strand
GGGTGAGTATATTGCCGGAGCCATTTTGTTGGGTGCAGCCCCTTGCACGGCGATGGTTTTTGTTTGGTCGTACTTGTCAGATGGCGACCCCAACTATACATTGGTGCAGGTTTCCGTAAACGACCTGATTATTCTGGTGGCTTTTGTGCCGATTGTTGGTCTGCTGCTAGGCATCACAGATGTTACCATTCCCTATGACACCTTGGTTGCAAGTGTGGTCATTTTTGTTGTGGTGCCTTTGGTAGCGGGTGTTATTACGCAGAAAATTCTCGTCAGATCCAAAGGCAAAGCATGGTTTACGAATAGCTTCCTTCCAAAGCTGAAACCTGCAAGTATTTTTGCGCTGATCGTTACTTTGGTGCTTTTGTTTGCTTTTCAGGGCCAAAATATCATCAACAATCCGTTTATCATCTTATTGGTTGCAGTGCCATTGACCATCCAAACCTATTTCATCTTTTTCATCGCATGGTATGGAGGCAAAAAGTTAAAACTACCATATCCTGTTTGTGCACCGGCAGCCATGATCGGAGCGAGTAACTTTTTTGAGCTTGCTGTTGCGGTTGCCATCGCCCTGTTTGGACTTCACTCACCGGCGGCATTGGTAACAGTAGTTGGCGTGCTGGTTGAAGTACCCATCATGCTCTCTCTGGTGGCTTTTGCCAATCGCAGGAGATATTAGTTTTTGCAATAAATAGATTAAAAGCGCGATTGTATTGGGTTATCCGGCAAGATTGTGCTTTTTTTGCATAATATTAGACCCATGCAATGGATTCGGAAATAAAATACACAGGAATTATTCTGGCAGGAGGAAAAAGCAGTCGCATTGAGATAGAAAAACCTTTGGTACTTTTCTATGGCAAACCCTTAATTAACCATGTTAATAACACCTTGATTCCTTTTTATAATCAAATTCCGGGCTGCAGTGCCGACAAAATATATAACCTCAATGGCTTAACAGAACATGCAGCATACTTCGGGAATATTAACAAGCCTGAAGATCTGACCAATGCAAATTGATACTACAAAAAAGCCGTTGGGCGAAGTTTGGATCAAAGCCGCTGTGTTGGGTGCAAGCTGGGCTGCAATAGAAATTGTGCTCGGCAGCTTTTTACACAACCTTCGCGTTCCTTTCAAAGGAAATATACTCACCGCCCTCGGATTCATCATTCTGATAGCAGCAAGTTTCAGATGGAAGGATAAAGGGCTATTCTGGCGGTCGGGCCTCATTTGCGCACTGATGAAAACCATGTCGCCGAGTGCTGTTATATTCGGACCGATGATTGCCATATTTATGGAAGCTCTTTTTTTGGATTTGTCCACAAGAATCTTTGGCAGAAATATAATTGGCTTTGCCATAGGCGCTTCTTTGGCCATGTCGTGGATATTGTTTCAGCGGATATTCAACCTGATTTTGATTTATGGTTTCAAAATCGTGGAAATTTATACTGAACTTACAGCTTTCATCGAGCGACAATTCAACTGGCAATTCAATCTGGCATTGCTTCCTTTGATCATATTGCTGCTGTTGTATATTGCTTTTGGCGTGTTTACAGTTGTGATAGCCATGATTGCAGGTCGTAAAATTGCCAATATGCCGGCTGTTTCTATTCCGCAAAAAGAGCAGGTTTCGGTTGAATCCAAAAAGGATTTAATGTTTACACATTCTATCCCATGGCTGGTATTTAATTTTTTTGCCATGATAGGAGCTATGGTAGCCATCGGCTACAGTCCGCTTTGGTTTTGGTTTCCTTCGACGATCCTTTTGGTGCTGGCTTGGACCCAACGCTACAAAAGGGCCATGCGGCAAATGATGCGTCCAAAATTCTGGTTTACTTTTGGGCTCATCACCCTCGCATCTTCTTTTCTGATAACCTTTATAAATGCCAATGAATTGAGCTGGCTTGACGGCATTGTCACAGGTATTCAAATCAATTTCAGGGCAGCTGTTGTCATCAGTGGTTTCACTGTGCTGGGCACAGAGCTTTATCACCCCCGCATCAGGGAAGAGCTTTTGCAGTCGCGTTTCAGCAATGTGCACACGGCGCTTACTTTAGCCTTTGAAACACTTCCTGCTGTGATAGCACAGCTTCCATCGGTCAAAAACCTGTTCAAAAGCCCAATGATTTATCTGAAATTGATGATTGAGCATGCCGAACAACGTGCCAAAGAAATCCAAAACAGGCAAAACCAAAAAATTATTGTCGTGAGTGGCCCGCGCGAAAGCGGAAAAACAACCCGCTTGCTGGAACTCTTCAAGGAACTAAACAACACTTCTGTCAATGCCGGCGGTTTTGTTTCGACCCGCATACTCAATGATAAAACCACAAGCGGATACAATTTATACGACTTACAAAAAGGTGATCTGGGCTTTCTGATGCATGAAAACATTGATTTCGGCAATGGTAAGGTGGGCCGGTTTTTTATCAATAAAGAAGCTTTTGAAACAGGCAATAAATTAGTAGACAAACTCATTGATCAATCGTCAGATGTTATCATAATGGACGAAATTGGCAAGCTGGAAAAAGCTGGCCAGGGTTGGGCAGCAAGTCTGCAAAAAGCACTGACCTCAAAAGCAAGCGTGGTTATGGTATCAATCAACCCGGAACATCTTGACAATGTATCAAAAACATTTAAATTCAACCCGTTTCAGATTGTCAATCCCGCTGAATGGGATGCCAAAGCACTAACTGCTTTGATTGTGAAACTCATTGCGCAAACAAAAGCAGTAAGAATAGTTTAAAGTGCCAATGAGGGGGTAGATCAGACAAATGTTATCGCTGATGAACCTCCCGTTAAAGTAAAAGCCAAAAAAAGATGCCAAACAACTTGGTCACTTATTTCAAAATTTTTGTTGCTTTGCACAACGACCTTAAAGCAAAAACGCAAAAGATGTCAAATGAGAAAGTGCAGGTGAGCTTTCATCTGCTGAATACAATAGAAAACAACCTCCTGAAATATGCCGTAATCTGTTCTTTTAAAGAGGATAAGATTGTATGTGTGCGCCATCGTGCGCGTCAAAGCTGGGAAATTCCGGGTGGCCGAAGAGAGAAGGATGAATCCATTGATGCATGTGCTGTGAGGGAACTGATAGAAGAAACAGGCGCTGAAGTGTTTGATATTCATCCTTTGTGTGATTACGGCGTGGTCATGGGTGAAAAGCAAAGCTATGGCAGGCTGTATATGGCTGAAATCAAAGCTTTTGGAACGCTGCCCGATTCTGAGATTGCTGAATCTGTGCTTCTCGATCACTTGCCTGAATTGCTCACCTATCCGGAGATACAACCAAAACTTCTGGAAAAAGCTTTGGAAATCATAAGAAAACAGGTATATAACCGAGAAAACTTATAAGTATTTTCGGTTATAACCGGGAGATTTGTTATTTTGTTGATGCATTCCATATTCTAAAAAGTAAAAAATCATTTTTCTCTCAGGTATTCACTGACAAGAATTGGGAATAATTTCCTTTTGTCACAACCTCAAATCTATGGTTTGGATATGCCTTCACGAAAGTGGCCGGCATTTTTGCATTGGCTTTTTCTGACCACTTAAATTCAAAGGCAAAAAGCATCCCGTCTTTTTCTTCGATATAATCAATTTCCTGCTGCTGGTGCGTGCGCCAAAAATAGCTGTTCACGTAATTGTTGTTGTAGTGGTTGAATTTGAGACGTTCGGCAACCAGGTAGTTCTCCCATAAAGCCCCCTTATCGGCACGTAGTTCGAGCGGACTGAAATTGTTGATCAAGGCGTTTCGGATGCCGTTATCGTAGAAATAAACCTTTCTTGATTTCTTGATTTCATTTCTGTGGTTTCTGCTTAAAGCCCGCAGCCTGAAAATAACAAATGTTTGTTCGAGAAGGTTGATATAACGTTGCACCGTTTCTATATCAGCACCTAACTGTCGGGCCAGCTCGTTGTACGACACTTCTGAACCCAATTGCAGGGCTAAAAGCTGGAGCAAATGCTCCAACAATTCGGGTTTGCGTAAATCCTTGTACCTGAAAACATCCTTATAAAGGTAGCTTCCTGCCAGCAAGACCAGGTGTTCGCGCACTTCATCGGGTTTAGTTACCACTTCGGGATAGGATCCGTAAATCAGTCTCTGTTCGAGCAGGCTAATTTCCTGAAGTCAGCCCTCATGGGCAACCAACTCGTTAAACGAGAAAGGAAATAGTTGATACTCGAATTTGCGGACAGTAAGTGGTTCGTTCACACCGGAAGCCAATTCAAGTGCAGACGAGCCGCTTACAAGAAGCTGTGTATCAGGAATGTGGTCAACTATTAGTTTAAGTGTCAAACCAACATTTTGCACCTGTTGTGCTTCGTCAATTACAAGTAGTTTGTGTTGTCCCACCAGCATTTTTAAGCCGGCTATATTTACGTCTGTCAATTGTGCCCTAACGGTGGGGTCATCGGCATCAAGCCATAGATAGTCTATTTTTTGTTTCACGGCTATTCGTCTCATCAGGGTGGTTTTTCCGGTTTGCCTGGGACCAAGAACAAGAATAACTTTTCCTTTGAAAAGCCTTTTTTCTATGATGGGCTCTAATTCACGTGCAATCATGGCAGTTTTTTTGACAAAGATAAGAAAATAGGTATATAACCGAGAAATCTTATAAGTATTTTCGGTTATAACCGAGATATTTGATGTTTTATGAAGAAAACGGTTCAATTACGGACGTGGCATTGCCGCATTCGTTGGAGAGATGGAGGCTGGTCTGGTATATTTATAACAGCCTGTAGGGGTCAACCGGTATAGAAATGAAGATTGGTTTTTGCCGTTATTTTTTTTCCATGCAGGAAAACAACTTTCCTTTCTCCATCCGTTTTATACGCTCGCAATGTCATATTGTTTTCGTATTAAATTTTACCTGAATATACATATATATCTGAAATACAATGTTTTAAAATATGAACTTCCATAATTTTATTACAGGTTCAAAAATCATTACACAGGGATGTTCTTTTTGTTTGCAGGAATGTGACGATGCTTATGAATAATGGTCTTTATTTCAGCACTTCATCTCTACGATATGTCAACATTTAAAGCCAGCGTATTCCCAAAATCAAGAATTGCAACCAACGATGTGTGTGCTATCGGCCTTCAGAAGCATCATGTGGTGGCATTCATCGAAATTGATGTTTCAGCTTGCAGGGAAAAAATAAAGGAATACAGAAAAAATAAAGGAAAAATCTCATTTACTGCATGGCTGCTGAAAGTGATTGGACTTACGATCAAGGATTTTGAGCATGTTGCAGCCTATCTTCAAGGGAAGCGAAAAGCAATCATATTTGATGAAATAAATATATCCATGGTTGTGGAAAAGGAGCTGAACGGACAAAAAGTTCCGATACCGCTGATCATTGAAAAAGCCAGTGAAAGAAGCATCGAATCGATAACAATGCAGATTAATGATGCCAAAACCCAGCAACTTACGGACAAGGATATTGTGCTTCAAAGTAAATCCAACAGGATGGAACATTTATATTATTTGTTGCCAGGTTTTATCAGACGTGCCTTCTGGAAGTATCTCATCAGACATCCGCATTTTGCATTTGGCAAGATGGGCAATGTGGCTGTTACCTCAATTGGTATGGTCGGAAAGGCAAATGGCTGGTTTATACCGATATCGGTGCATCCTGTTTGTTTCGGAATTGGAAATATCACAAAGAAAGCCGTTGTGGTTGATGACAAAATTGCAATCAGAGAGGTGCTTAACATGACTGTTTTATTGGATCATGATGTTGTGGATGGTACACTAATGGCACGTTTTATCAGCAAGCTGACAGAAAATATTGAGAAGGGATTGGCACTATAGAGAAAAGGACGGGAGATTTATTCCCCCTTTTTTATACACCTGACTGATTGGCCATAATTTTTCCCAACTGGCACTACATATGCTCCTGAATGATTATAGCCCACTGAACTGAGATAAGCCTGCCAATTTGCATGTTCATCATATTCAGTTGCTGACCAAAAATTTGCAACTTGTTTGATGGAAAAAAAACCATCGCGTATGCGAACACCACCGGGTAAAGCAGTAAAGCCAGTGGAATTACGTGCGTCAACATTGGGTGGCTCCCATAAATCAAACCCTTTTTGCTTTAAGCTGGCGCCCGCATTTTGCAAACCACCTGCAAAGTCAATCAATTCCATCCAATCATTGTTATCTGGTTGCTCCCAGCCCTCAGGACAAATACCTCTTTCATCCATCATAGCATACCAATTGTATAGTTTGCCATAAATCAGGCCATTTGACGGATTGTTGTCGTAATAGCAAAAAGCTCCGGATTCTAAATTATGCCAATCCTCATCATTGAGTACTTGTGGAATTGGGTTTCCATTTCTGTATTTACTTGTTTTCAGGTTTTCACCCATCCAGGTCTGATTGCCAATATCCACTACTGAATAACTGTTGCCATCAATATCAGTAATAATACCACGTGTTTTGATTGCTTTGACTTCACCATAAGCTGTTCCGGTTTCATTTACTGCATAGGCACAAAGGTGGTAATTTGTTCCTGGATCAAGGTTTTCTACCCATTGATTGAATAAGCCCATTCCGGCACCCATTGGAATCATTGTCCCATCAAGTGATGGGTTTTCGGATTTCCCGATTAATACCCCTCTTTCGGTTATAGATTTGCCACCATCATTATTCACATGTCCACCGCATAATACTTTGTCAGTGCCGATTTCCGTAATACCAAGTGTAATCACAGCGGGTATTGTAGAGTTGTCTGCTTTCTCGCATGCAGTAATTGCAAACAAAAATAGCATTAGGCTCAAAAAAAATGTAGAATTTTCTATTCTGCTCATACGGAAATACTTTTTAGATTTGTTTGAATTGCAAGTTTTGCTCATGCTTAATCCTGAAGGTTTCTATAAAAAAAGAGCATTTTATCGCCTCAAAGCTACATAATTTTCTTTGGCTTTTTCATGTTCTTGAGGCGAATACTACCTAACAATTTTTCTTCCATAAAAATCAATAAATCGGTAATATTTTCTTCACTATTGAATGTTTTTAAAAAAGCTACTATTTTTGGAAAATAAATATCATACTATGAATGATCAGGTTACAGAATATATCGATCAGGCACCTGATGATCAAAAAGAGATCATGCTTGCAATTCGAAAAATCCTCCACACAGCAGTAGAAAATGTGCAGGAAGCTTTTAAATGGAGTCGTCCCGTTTTCAGCAAGGGCAAAGATTTTGCCTATCTGAAAACAGCAAAGACACATGTGAGTTTAGGCTTTAATTCATTTCAGAAACTTGACGACCCGGATAATTTGCTCGAAGGCACAGGAAAAGATATGCGCCATATCAAAATAAGAAAGCTGGAGGAAATCAATGCTGAGCTGCTTTCGGACTGGTTCAGGTCGGTAAGTCAATGAGAAAAAAGTCAGGGAATTTCTGATTTGTGATTTGTGATTTCATTCGCTGGATTAAAAGCAATAAATAATGAAAACAATTGAAGAATCTGTATCAGCCGCAATGGATGTAAGAGAAGTTGAACTGCTGCCGTTTTTACCCTATATTCTTCAGGATTTTTGGGAAATAGGCTCTGAACCTGAAACAATTATTGCATTTATAGAGCAATACAGCAGCGACTACAAGCGACTCAAAGTGCTTGATCTTGGATGTGGGAAAGGCGCGGTCTCGGTTAAAGTGGCTAAAAAGTTTGGGTGTCTTTGCCACGGAATAGATGCTGTTCCTGCATTTATCGATTATGCAATTGACAAGTCCAAAGAATTCAAGGTAAGCGTGTTATGCAATTTTGAAGCAGGAGATATTCGCGAAAAGGTTCGGCATCTCAAAGATTTTGATATTGTCATACTTGGTTCAATCGGACAGGTTTTTGGAGATTATTCAGAAACGCTTGCCGCAATATCGCCTTGTTTGAGCGATCAAGGACTCATCATCATTGAAGACGCATATGTTGATGATAACAGCAGTTTCATCCATCCGCAATTGCTGAAAAAGCAGGTGATGCATGATCAGATTGCCAGCGCCGGAATGGAAATTATTGCAGAAATCGTTGAGCAGGTTGATGAAAATCTGATTGAGAGTTTTGATCTTCAGCAAGCAAATATAGATAAGCGATGCAATGAATTAATGGCTCAGCACCCTGAAATGGCAGGTGTTTTTCAGCGCTATGCTGAACGACAGAAGGAGGAGTACAACAACCTCAGTGAGAATATGATATGTGTTGCGATGGTTCTTAAAAGAAAGGCAGCGGTTGTTCAGTCCCATTGAAATAAATCTCATAAAATCAAAATGACTTGAAATTCTGATTTGAATTTAATTTTGCAATTGCAAAGCAGTTTTCTGATTTGTTTTACTATCCGGATTCCTTTTTCAGAAGTTGTCAGTGATTAAATGTTGCTACTTAATTGCAAAAAACAAAACGAAAGACATGAAAATCAAAGTAGATGGAGAAACGCCAATGAAAACATAACAGACAATTTAAACAAAGTTGCGTTTGAATGTGGACCAATCGTTTTCTGCGGAGAATAAATTGACAACCCGAATCTATCCTCAATAAAAATTGCGGAAGACGCCTCGTTATCACTGCATCAAATGAATATTCCTGGAAATAAGGTAAATGTTATCAAGGGATCTGAAACCGGAAGCGAATTAACATTGATACCTTATTATATCTGTTCAAACCGGGGAGAAGGAAAGATGAAGGTGTGGTTTCCAAAAGCGGAATAGAAAATACAATCTGTTGTCACACAGTCAGGCGATTAATCCTCTTTATTAAAGATGACCCTGGCTCGTGAATAAGTAAGAATCCGCTAGCAACAATATTGAATTACTTATGCTTAAACCAACCTTTTATTTTTTCGATCAATTTAGATGTTTTGGGCTTCCTTTTATGATCACCGTAAATATCGCTGCTAATCAGCATGGCAACGGGCTTCAACTGATCAAACTCTTCACAAATCACTTTAAGCATGGCGGCAAAGGGAAGAAACAATATCATACCTGCTATCCCCCAAACAGAAGCACCGATAAATAAACTTAAAATTGCCACCAAAGCATTAACATTTAAGCTACTACCTACAATTCTAGGACTTAAGAAATTACTTTCAATCACTTGAATTGACCAAAACAGAATCATAACAGCTACCGGCGTCCATATCGAATCTGTGGACATAAATGCATATAGCACAGGAATGGTTGCACCTAGCGTGGTACCTACATAAGGTACTATAGATAAAAAAGCTGCCATAAATCCAAAAAGAAAGGGACTGTCAATTCCAATAATCCACAAGCCTATGCTGTTGGCAAAACCCAAAATTATAATCAGTATAAACATTCCGGAAAGGTATTTTTTTCCTACACTTTGCACATTTTTGAGCATCCTGAATATCTTACTTTTATTCTCATCATCACCAAATGCAACAAAAGCTTTAGTCAAGCCTTCCCTGTAAATCAGAAATAAGAAAGTATATATTGTTGTGGTGAGTAGTCCTGCAACAAATGCGGCTGTATTGCTAAAAGCATTTTGTATGAGTGATCCCGATGATTCCTTTAGCCATTTTTTTCCATTTTCTACCAATTCATCACTGTTTAAATTATCTATAAAATTTACATCTTTGTTGATGAAAATGACAACCTCTGATAATGTTTTCATTATTTTTCCAGTAAAATCATCCAACTGATCAGAAAGATTCATTATCTGGGTAGAAAACAGGGTGATAAATCCTCCTATAATCAGGAATAACATCAGCAAGGAAAAAAATGCAGAAAGAATTTTATTTAAGCCCCAACCTTCTAACTTTTTAACAACCGGCAATAAAATGAATGAAATCAGTAATGCCATGCTAAGCGGTATTAGTACTGGTTTAGCAAATACCATTACAGCAAAGAGACCAAATATGAAGACCAGAGTATAAAATAAATTTTGGAAAGATAGTTTCACATGCTTGTTATAAAATTAAACTCTCGAAAAATAATAAAACTCAATATCATTAGTAATGAATTATTTACCTCCGCAAATATAATAAAAAAAGGAAAATTGATCAACAACTTTTTGACATTTTTTATGAGTATTAAACTAAATTTATTTTTTTATGGGCTTGCTTGACTAGGTTTTCTCATGTGAAGTTTTTTTTGGCTTAATCTTTTTTTTTCGATACAAAAGTGCGAGTCATTTCATTGGAAAATGTTATACAAAAAAAAGTATGTGTTACATAATTCCCAGATGGATTTCCATAGAAATAAAACGAAAAAACCTTCATCTGTTAAAGTGTATTATAAAACAAATTGATAAATTTGAGCTGACTAATGAGGAGCCAGGAATCGCATAAAACTGAAAAGAATAGCATAGAAAACCCTTGGTCAGTACCTTGAAAAAGACATGCAATTTGAAATGAATTGAAATGAAAAAAACTTAAACCTATGGAAAACAATGAATCACAAAAAGATTATTTGACTTTTGGATACTATTCGGCCTTCCTTTTGTCATTTCTTACAATAGTCGCCTTTGGATTTGCCATGACAGCCATTCCACCAGCAGGACCCTATTGCCCGGATAATTGTATGGAGTACCCTTTTCCTGATATTCTTTTGTATTACCCAAGAGACTATTACTGGATGTATATTGCTATTTTTCAATTATTTGCATTTGTGATATTTATTGTGACGATTCATTTTACCGCCAATGTTGCAAAAAAGCTTTTCACTTTTCTCAGCGTCTCATTCGCACTGATTTCGTCTACAGTTTTATTGATGGCCTATTTTACACAGTTTTCAGTAGTCCCAATAAGTGTAATGAAAGGTGAGACCGATGGAATAGCGCTGATTACTCAATACAATGAGCACGGGTTGTTTATTGCAATGGAAGAATTAGGATATATTACTATGTCCATTGCTTTGTTTTTCCTTGCCTTTGCTTTCTCTAAAAATACCCGGACAGAAAAGATAATTCGTATAATTCTCATTTCCCAATTGTTTGCAACCATTTTGGCTTTCATTTTTTATTCCATAAAATTTGGCATCGAAAGAAGCTATCTATTTGAAGTAGCAACCATTACAATAAACTGGTCAGTGCTAATTTTCGTGGGTATTCTGACAGGGCTTCATTACAGAAAAAGGCTGAAAATGCACACTATATAAAATTATCATGACTATCATTTAATAAATCTGATAAAATGGAAGACATAAAAATTATTGACATTACTCCGGAAAACATTGCAGAATATGGAGTTTGCGGATATAAGGATGTAAAGAAACACATCGAATTGAGAAAGAAAATCGAATGGTTTAATGAATACTATCCAAAAGGACTCAGAATGAAAGTTGTATTCTCTCAAAAAGGTGGTTACCAGGGCATGTTGGAATATATTCCCGGCAAATATGCACATCGCCCTGTTGAGGCTGATGGATATATGTTCATCCATTGTGTATTTGTTGGATTTAAGAACGAATTTAAGCACAAGGGTCTTGCCTCAAAATTGTTGGATGATTGCATCACAGAAGCCAGAGATACCAAAATGTTCGGTGTTGCTGTGGTTACAAGAAAGGGGCCATTCATGGTACACAATGACATTTTTCTAAAGAATGGTTTCCAAATTGTTGATAGCGCAAAACCAGACTTTGACTTATTGGTTTTAAAATTTGATGAAAAATCCAAAAATCCGGGTTTTAAAGAAAACATGGAGGAGCATTCGAAAGATTACGGTGACGGACTGACAATTATGCGTTCGGCCCAATGTCCTTATACAGAGAAAAATGTCAACGCAATTATTGAATCTGCAAAAAGAATGAACATAAAAACAAAATTGGTTGATTTAACAGATGCGAATGCAGTGCAAAATACGCCCTGTGCATTTGGATCATTTTGTCTCATCTATAATGGAAAAATTATCAGCCATCATCCTGTCAGCAACACCAGATTTGAAAACATCATGAAAAAGGAAATTTCTGTTTAACGGTTAAAAACAAAAACTATGAATGCTTCGCTTATCGCAGCTTGCGGAATGAATTGCGGAATCTGCATAGGTCATATCAGAGAAAGAAACAAATGTCCGGGTTGCAATGCGATGGACGAAGAAAAATCTGGTTATTGCAGAAAATGTATTATAAAAAACTGCCCGGTTTTAAAAGAAAAAAGTTTGAATTTCTGTTCAGAAACATGCGAAAAATATCCTTGTTTACGCTTAAAAAATCTTGACAAGAGGTACAGAACAAAATATGGAATGAGCATGATCGAAAATCTGGGAAATATCAAAAATGAGGGAATTGAGAAATTTGTTGAAATGGAACAAAACAGATGGAAATGCCCAAAATGCGGAGAACTGCTTTGTGTTCATAAAATATCTTGTTTAAAGTGTGGTGAAAAAAGACAGAGTTTTTGCTAGATATATTGTCAGAATATCTGGTTATCATTGAATAAGCTTATTTGGATACGTTTTCTCATCTGAAGATTCTTTGGTTTAATTCATTTTTTTATATGAGTGCGAATCAAATCATGTGAAAATGATATACAACAAACAGGACTCTGAGCGGTCTGTTCCGGCAAGTTCAATGCAGCGTATCTCCACCAGATTCCAAAAGAGCGCAATGTACTTATCGATAGATTTATGAAAAACTGAATCATCTTTCACAAAATTCAACCTATCACTAAAAAAGCAGGAAGGACTGCGAGCTGGATGCTTATGTTATTTATCTTTATGTCTTGAAAAAACCGGGAAAATGGGACATAAATACAAGGTGAAAATGGATGAAGTATTGCGGGTATATACTTGTTAAGCAACACTTTAAAAAAATTCAGGGTATTGACAAAGCAATAAATTTTTGAATAAAAAGAATTATGACAACGGAAAAACAAAACAACCAAGTGCAACCAGCAGATTTTAAAATTACAATATACCAAACGGGCAGAATTGCTACTGCATTTATGCTTGCTATGATTCCTGTTCAAATAATATTTTATATAATGTGGCCTCATCCAACGACTATTATTGACTGGTTTTTGCTTTTTCAGAATAACTGGATTATTGGTCTGATTAGTTTTGGTTTTTTGTATCTATTGAGCATGATTGCATCTACCTTTCTTTATCTTGCTCTTTTTTTTGCCCTCAAAGATGAAAGTAAAACGTTAAGTGTATTTGCATTAACAATTGGACTGATTGGATTAGCGATCTATTTTCCTTCAAATACATCAATAGAAATGCTTTCAATTAGTAAACAATATACACAAGCTGCAACAGAACAGGATAAAACAATCCTTCTTGCATCAGGACAAACTTTATATTCCATCTGGGCAGGCACATCTTATACTGTCTATTATGTTCTAAATGGTATCGCATTGATACTTTTCTTTTCGGCAATGACTAAAAATATTAAATTCAGGTATAATGGACAAAATTGATGCTATTTTTCTAACGATGCTTCCTAATGGACAAAATTGATGCTGTTTTTTTTTTTGCCAAAATTTGTGTTTAGTATTTTTCTTGCTTTCTTTGCATCGTCTGTATAAACGGAAACAAGCTCTGCTGGGGAGCAACTTGTTAGGGATATTACAGATGACCGACGAAAATGTCAATGCGATGGGTTTTGCACTGTGCAAAGCCCATTGTTATTTTTAGAGGTCTTTATGCCTTTAAAAACCCATCGATGAATTTTTTCTTTCTGGTCATTGATAAACCATTGTGGTTACGGAGCTTGTTTTTAAGGTCGGCGAAGTGGCCATCAATGGCATTGGTCGTATTTGGTATTCCTAACTCGATATTATCATACCAGGTAAATAATGAATTGAGGTTGTTTTTCAGACTTCTATAGGCGCTCCTTAGTTTTTTATGCGGGTAGTGTGATTTCTTGGTGTCTTGGTTAACGGTTCTCTCATTTAGGAACTGGAGCCATGTCATCTGCGGCATAAATAGCTCCACCATTCATGATAACAGATCCTGTTATTTGTGATTGAAAGCCAGGACTCAAACCAACATCCAAAGTGTTAATGGTAGTTGATCCTCCATCAAAACATATTTTTGTTGCAGCAAGAATAGCAAAATCCCCGGCAGATTTAAGGTTTGGGGCAATCTGACCAAAACTTACATTTATAGTAACCAGAAGAAAAAATGTTGTTAATGCTTTGATTGTTTGTGTTTTCATAAAATAAATCTTACTTCCAGAATTAATTTCCAAGAATTGTTACAGATTTCCGAACTTAAAGAAAAGAAATGTTAAATATTTCAAGAAATATGTAACATAATTTACAGGTATTTTATGCAGAAAAAAATAGACTACAAAAATAATTGTGCAAAGATCATCCCTTTTTAACTCTAAAAGTTATATATTAGTTTTTACTAGATACATAAATCACATCTTTTTGACTGACAATAAAATAGTTACAAACTTTTCATTTTGATATGCTTATCATAGAATAAAAAAAAACAGTCAATCTTCTAAAATGGACAATCAAAAAAGAACCCTTTTGATTTATTTAAGGAGTTGTGCCGTAAAAACAGCCTAAAATATAAAATTTACTATTTTTACGTCCATAAATGACCTTGTTGGGTGAATATCTGACCAGGCATTTGTTCAACTTACATAAAGCTGCAAGAGAAGGAATCGTTATAGTTTAGGCATCCATGTTCTGTGAAGAAATCTTAAATCTGCCTAAAAAAGATGCAATATGGAAACACAATGCCGGCAGCTATATAGATTGTTGTTTGTAAATTTATAAATGAAACACTCTAAATACTTATGGCTAAAATCAAGACAACTGAAACCTCCGCAAATGTCGAAGAGTTCATCAACTCATTTGCCGACACCGAACAAAAGCGCAAAGACAGTTTCGAATTATTGAAACTTATACAGGATTTCACAGGCTTTGAACCCAAAATGTGGGGACCCTCTATCATAGGATTTGGAAAATATCATTATAAATCTGAAAGAAGTAGCCAGGAAGGTGATTGGCCGCTTGTAGGCTTTTCGCCACGCAAAGCAGCCATATCACTTTATGTTTACACAGGAAATCCCAAGCACGAATACCTGCTCAAAGATTTGGGTAAATATAAAATGGGTAAAGCCTGCATTTATATCAAAAAACTTTCTGACATTGATCAGGACGTATTGAAAAACCTAATAAAAGAAACCATTCACTTTATGCAATCAAAATATGAAAAACATTAAAATAGAATTCAAATGGGCAATCATCTTTTCAATAATGGGATTGCTATGGATGGTGTTGGAAAAACTGAGCGGACTACACAGCACCCATATTGACTATCATCTTTATCTGACCAACTTGTTTGCAATCCCCGCCATCTTGGTAATGGTGCTGGCGCTTAAAAACAAAAAGAGGAGTTTCTACAACGGCCAAATGACTTACCAGCAAGGTTTGGTCTCAGGCGTTATTTTGTCTCTGATTATTGCCTTACTCAGCCCACTCACACAGTGGATTACCTCTTATGTTATCACGCCTGAATACTTTCCAAACGTAATAAAACGCTCCGTAGAACTAGGCTATTACACAACAACAGAGGAAGCGCGAGCAAACTTTAACTTCAAAAATTATGCAATACAGGGCGCCATTGGAGCTTTGGTTATGGGCTTTGTAACCACCGCTATTGCAATGATTTTTATTCGTTCAAAAAACAAAAACTAAAATTAAAAACATTGTACTGTCAATGAAATAATTTCTGAACTGAAATCACGCGGCTATAAAAAAGTGGGCGCGCATAACATCAGTTTTGGATTGGAAAGTTCAAGCACAGCATTATAAATACAGAGATTAATTATTTGTTGAATCAAAATTTAAATATAGATCACCATGGCAACAACTAATATTTATTTAAACTTTAACGGCGACTGCGAAGACGCCTTTAATTTCTATAAATCCGTATTCTGTAACGAATTTGGTTACCTAAGCCGCTTTGGCGAAATTCCTGAAAGTGAAGGATACACAGTTTCAGAAGCATTCAAAAACAAAATTATGCATGTTTCCCTGCAGATAGGTCAATCAATACTAATGGGCAGTGATTGTGGGGAAGAGCATGCCAGTAATTTCCTTCAAGGCAATAATTTTTCTGTTTCCGTATCCACTGACACCAAAGCGGAAGCGGAGGAACTATTCAATAGCCTGGCTCATGGCGGACAAATAATCATGCCGCTTAACTCAACTTTTTGGGGAGATTACTTTGGAATGCTGACCGATAAATTTGGGATAAACTGGATGGTCAGCTTCAACGAGCTACAACAGCAATAATCTTACTGTTGAATGAATTAATTCATTGTCATTCTGTAGTTTATAAAGCTTTATGAGATAGGAGTGTCTTTTGTAATAATCATATACCTTTGTGGAGTTGGGCTAAATCCTGAGTTCCAATCCCGCAGAGCCTAACACAAAGACCATTTTCAGACAGATTTAAATAGTTATGAAGGTATAATGGTTTAGAACTGCACGTTAATAAAGAACTGGTATCTATGCCGGTTTCCGATATAGATTCTGACATTTTCCGGAAGTTTTCGTTTACCTATTTGAAATTTGCCAGCACGGAACAATTCAACAGTAATCCAAACACCTTCATTCCTTTAGGTAACACTTTCAAGCTATTTTCTTTTTGTTTCGTTCATATCAGCAATACTTTTGCTCCATAAATGGACTTCTGAAACATGCCAAAGAATTCAAAATTTCAGAAATGTCTCATTAGAAATTAACTTTTTATGCTGAGCTCATGAAACATATCATCTGGTCCACCGGACATAAATTGAAATTCGACAATATCATTGATTCCGATAATTGTTTTCTTTTCGATACACAAGGCAGAAAACTCATCGACCTTGAATCAGGGGTTTGGTGTACCTGTTTGGGGCACAACAACAAACGCCTGAACAAGTTAATTACAGATCAGATCAATAAAATCACCCACACCGGTTTTTGCTATTGCCATCCGCAGATTGAGGCAACTGCGATAAAGCTTTTGGAAATCAACAACTTTCATGGTGGCAAGTGTGAGTTTATGTGTTCAGGCAGCGAAGCAGTAGAATACGGGATGCGCGTTGCCCGAACCTTATCAGACAGACCTTTGGCACTGGCTTTTTCCGACTCCTACTTCGGCTCATACGGCGATGCAGCCACAAAAGCCGACCAAATGTGGTTTATTTACGATCGCCTGAATTGTTCATGCAATCAAAAAAACACCGGATGTACAGGAGAATGTGAAGAATTTAATCAGATCCCCTTCGAAAAAATTGGAATTTTTGCACTTGAACCCGGCAGTTCCTCCGGCTTGGTGAGGTTTCCTGATCCTCAGCTTATCGAAAAGATAGCCACCCGAATTCATGAAAACGATGGCATTCTGCTGTCGAATGAAATCACCACAGGCATTGGAAGAACAGGGAAATGGTTTGGATATCAACATTATAACATACAGCCTGATATTGTTGCCATGGGAAAAGGGCTAGGCAATGGATACCCCGTAAGCGCCACTGCCATTTCAAAACAGCTGGCAGAAAAACTCTCTCAGCATGCTTTCCACTATTCCCAATCGCATCAGAATGATCCCCTTGGTGCCATTGTTGCCGGCGAGGTAATCGACATAATCAAAGAAAATAACCTGATCGACGCTGCTGAATTTAATGGCAACTACCTGAAGGAGAATCTGCAGCGCTTAAAGCAGGATTTCTCTGTAATTAAAGATATAAGAGGCCGGGGCTTGATGCTTGCGATTGAATTCAGCAGCCAGGCAGACCGGATTTTTGAAGAGCTTCTTAATAAAGGATTTATTGTGGCTAAACGTTCAAACGCTGAAGTCCTTCGAATAGATCCTGCCCTTACCATCGAAAAAGAAACGATGGATTTATTTCTGCTTGCTTTTCACGATATACTTAGCAAATTGGCAAAAGACAACTTTTAAACAAAAAAAAATACCGCATTTAAAGACAAAAAATAATGAAAACTTTATGCTTTATTGCACTTTTTATATCAATTGGTCAATACCTTTTGGCAGGAAATCTCAAAGAAAACTGGGTTTTCAAAACCAATGGCAGGGTTTATAGTACACCCGCTGTTTCATTGGATGCTGTTCTATTTGGAAGTGCCGACAGCAATTTCTATTCTGTGGATAAAAACACCGGAAACCTGAACTGGTCATTCCGAACAAATGGCGGCATCCATTCCGATCCGGCTATATCAGATAGTGATGTGCTTTTTGGTAGTTATGATGGCTGCTTGTATTCGCTTGATGTAGCATCAGGTAAATTCAACTGGAAATTTGCTTCGGAAGGTGAAAAAACACTGGATATATGGGATTACTATCTTTCATCGCCCAAGGTAAGTCAGGGTATTGTTTACTGGGGCAGCGGAGATGGACATCTGTATGCCGTTGATTGTGTGAGTGGTAAACTAAAGTGGAAATTCAAAGCGGGTGCGATTATTCATGCCAGTCCGGCTATTGATGAGGGCACTGTTTTTATAGGTGATTTTTCAGGTTACTTCTATGCGTTGGATGCATTATCGGGCGAACTAAAATGGAAATCGAGAACAATTGGCGAAACATATTTCCCCAACGGAGAAGTGCAAAAAGCTGCAGTGGTGGTCGATGGTGTGGTTTATTTCGGTAGCCGCGATTACAATGTTTATGCGCTAGATGCAAAAACTGGCAGGGGCCGCTGGAATATGAAAGAAATTGGAAGTTGGGTAGTTGCTACACCTACAGTTTATGAAAAACATGTTTATTTTGGAACTTCTGACACACATCGGTTTTATTCCTTGCGCAAGGCAGATGGCAAGGTCATATGGCAAATTGCATTGCCAATGAGGGTTTACGGCTCGGCTGTCGTCAACAACGATATCCTGTGGTTTGGCTGTTTCGACGGAATGCTGAGAGGCGTTAATCCCAAAACCGGGGAAATTATTCATGAATTTCAGACAGAATCAAGCAAGCTAAATTATTCAACTGTTTTTGGAGATGACGGTAAGTTCAGAGAAGGATTTGAGCTTTATGGAAAAGATTATCTGGAAGCAGAGCGCACCATACATAGCCTGGGTTCAATCCTTTCAACACCAGTTATTGATGAAAACATTATCTATTTCGGCAGTTCTGATGGCGGGCTCTACGCCGTTTCGCTATGATACGCGCTTTGAATGGCTTTTCTGTCAGGTAGGTTGCTCTGGTCAAAAATGAAAAAACACACAAAATGGAGCGATTTTATATTCGATCAATCATGAAAAAAGGAGGGCATATTATGCTTATTATTCTATCCGTCTTATTCACATGCATACTCATTCTTGCTGTTGTTTTTTTGATTATGAGTCCCGGAAAACCTGAACCTTATCCGGATGAAAACGGAAAATTGCTGGAAGGCAGCATTTCAGAGAAAATCTTTGTCAATATAAATGGTTTTGAACAAGGGATGTTTATCAAAAGCAAAGACAAAACACTACCAGTTTTGCTTTATCTGCATGGTGGAATGCCTGACTATTTTTTGACAAAAAAGTATCCTACGGGACTTGAAGACCTTTTTACCGTGGTTTGGTGGGAACAACCTGGCTCAGGGCTGTCATTCAACGCCAACATGCCACCATCATCGACAACACTAGCCCAAATGATATCCGACACAAAGGAGCTAACAAACTATCTGCGTAAGCGTTTTCGACAGGAAAAGATTTACCTTATGGGACGCTCGGGCGGAACATTCATTGGTATGCATGTGGCTGCACAAGCGCCTGAATTATACCATGCTTATATTGGCATGGCGCAAATGACCAATCAGCTTAAATCTGAAAAACTGGCATATCTATATATGGTTGAGCAGTTTAAAGAAAATGGAAACAGGAAAATGCTTCAAAAACTTGAATCAGCACCAGTAACACTGAAGGATGGAATACCGGATTCATACCTTTCAATAAGGGATGAGGCCATGCACAAACTGGGCATAGGAACAACACGTGACATGAATTCTATAATCACCGGCTTCTTTTTACCCTCACTCTTATGCCGCGATTATACAATAAGTGAAAAGGTGAATATGTGGCGGGGTAAAGCCAAATCCGGCGTCAGCACCCTATGGGATACAATTCTGGTCACAGATTTGTCCCAAACAGTGACTGAAGTTGACATTCCGGTGTATTTTTTTCATGGAATATTTGATTATACCGTTTCTTACACTTTGGCAAAGGACTATTTCGGGAAGCTAAAAGCACCCATAAAAGGTTTTTACACTTTTGAAGCATCAGCTCACAGCCCTTTGTTTGAAGAACCTGAAAAAGTGCGACAGATTTTGCAGGAAATTGTACTAAAGGAAACCAACAACGCTCAAAGATAAATCACTTAAATCCATGATTATCTAATCTTTGAAAAGGGAATACAGGACATGGTTGCAGTCATTTTGCATTTAATCGTGATCGGCTTCAGCTTTAATGACCCTCCAACCATTGGTAGTATATCGCTGTTTTGCCTGAATCTTACTTTCTGTGTTATGCCTTTCTGCAGATGGTTTTCCTTCAATATTCTCTATCAAACTATTGGTTCATTGGAATAATCGATGAGTTTTTTACCATTCTAGATGGAGTTTTAACTAATCCAGATGGACGGGGAATGCAATAGCTGTTTCATCTAAAACAAATAATTGTGGCAAAATAAACAGCAACTGGTTGAGCTTAAAGTTGCGCCTTGATTATATATATAATTGTCTGGCTGACATTTATGCATCTGCAATCTTATTTTTATTCCTTTCAGTAAAAATTCTTAAAAAAAGTCTTGACAAGCATTTCAAATGATTATATCTTTGCGATATCATTTTAATATC
>JAGXRB010000212.1 GCA_018336075.1 Bacteroidota bacterium | reverse complement strand
CAGTAGATCTCATTCAGAAACAAATGGAATTGCAGGGAAGATTTTACCAAAACCTCGATGAAGGTGACAGGCTCAATCGCGAAGGCAAAATTGAAGAGGCACTTGAATTCTATAACAAAGCACTTACTATTTTTCCGCAAGACAAATATACGCTGAGCCAAACAACGAAAATTAACGAGACGCTAAATGCGCAGAACCAACGCCAACTTGGGTATCAAACAGCAATGCAGTTGGGAGAGCAACTTCTTGACAGTAAAAAGTTTGAAGAAGCTTTGGTACAGTTTAGTCAGGCAGCATCCATTTTCCCAGAAGAAATACTTCCAAAAGACCGCATAGCTTCAACACAAGTCTTATTGGTCAAACAGAAAGAAAAGGAGCAGCTTTTTAACAATCTGAAAACTGAAGCCAACAACTTGATTCTTAGACGAAGCTATCCAGATGCCATTGTAAAAATTGAAGAAGCATTGGCATTATTTCCTGATGATGCAGCCACATTAACTCAACTAAGTGACATAAAAACGCTGGCAACAAAGGCTGACAGATACAACGAAATTCTGGCAAAAGCTGATGAAGCCTATGAGCAGAAAAAGCTTGAGGAATCAAGAACGCTCTACAGACAAGCATTGGAAGTTTGGCCTGAACAAACTTATGCCATGGATATGGTCAGCCGTATCGACCAATTCCTTAACAGCGACACCTATTTAAAAGAAGTTGCTTTGAAAAAATTTCTGGCAGAGGCTAATATAGAATACCAGGAAAAGCGCTTTGATGCTGCATTAAAAACTTACGGAAAAGTCATCGAAATAGATGCAGAGCATGTTTTGGCATCTGAACGCATCACTGAAATCACTTTCATCATAGCCCAGGCTAAGGCTGAACAGGAAAAAGAGATTCGTTTTGCCGAACTTGTAACAAAAGGAGATATAGCAATGTCGCAATCTGATTTTGCTCAGGCAGTTAATGACTACCGTGATGCTGCCGGAATTAAACAAGATGATGCTGTTTTAAATTTAAAACTGGCAGATGCTGAGAATAAATTTGGTGAGCAGCAACTTGCTTTGGAAAAAGGCAATCAATACACCAAACTGATTGAAGATGCTGATAAATCACTATTGGAAAACAAACTTGACAACGCAAAAGCATTTTATTCACAAGCACTTGAAGTAGACAACACCCAAAGCTATCCACGTGAGCAAATAGAAAAAATAAATACACTTCTGGCTGAGGCTGAGAAAAAACAACAAGCTGAAGCAGCATATAATGAACATCTGGCTTTAGCAAAACAGCATTTCGATTCTCGAAGCTGGGACCTTGCAATTACAGAATATAATAAAGCACTCCAACTTAATCCAGATGCAGAACTTCCAAAACAGCAGATAACCGAAGTAAACAGACTTAAGGAAAATGAGGCATCTGAACTGGCAAACAATCAGGCATATCAGGAATTTATTGAAGACGGGAATTCATCTTTAAGTCAAAAAAAATATGAAGCAGCCATTCAAGCTTTCACAAATGCATTAAATCTTCGTCCGAACGAATCATTTCCAAAGCAAAAGATTGCAGAAATTGAACTATTAGTGAACGAGGAAAAAGTGATGGCCGAAAAGGAATCTAACTACGCATCAATTATTGCAACAGCAGATCAGCAATTTTCCAATGAAAATTATGAAAGTTCGAGAGAAAACTACAATAAAGCACTTGCGCTTTTCAGCGAAAGAGAACATCCTGCTTCACGCATATCAGAAATCAACACTATTGTAGCCGGTAAAGCTGCAGCTCAAGAACTTGAGGCAAGATATGCTGCATTAATCAATGAGGCTGACAGTGATTTCAACACAAATAATTATCAGTCTGCCCAGTTGAAATACACCGATGCCATGGCTATGAAACCTTCTGAACAGCATCCGAAAATCAAACTTGAGGAGATAAAAGCGATTTTTTCAGATATAGCCAAACAAGAGGAACTGAATAGAAACTATTCACAAAAAATCGAACTTGCTGATCAGCGTTTTTCAAATGAGCTACTCGACGAAGCACTTGCAGCTTATCGTGAAGCAACACAACTCAAACCAAACGAGAGTTATCCGTTTGATCAGATAAGTCTGATCGAAACGAAAAAACAAGCGCTTGCCGCAGCAAAAGAACTTGAGACACGTGTTTATAACCTCAAAGCGCAAGGAGACAACCTACTTTCTAACAATCAGTTAGATGAGGCAAGCGGGGTTTTTGATCAGATACTTTCTATAGATCCTGCCAACATTTATGCCGCGTCTAAGAAGGCCGAAATAAGTCTTGCGATTGAAGCTGCTGAACGCGAAAACAAAAGCAGATATGATGCAGCCATTGCAGAAGGCGATCGTCTCATTGGCCTTAAAGAATACCAGATGGCTATCGTTTCTTTCAAGACTGCACTTGGATTTAAGGCGAATGATACATATGCAGCTCAAAAAATAAAACAAGTTGAAGCAATACTTGAAGAACGATTGCTCGCATTAAAATCGGAATACAACAAATTTGTAAATGAAGCTGACAGAAGTTTTAATACCGGAAATTATGACAAAGCTATTGAGGCATACCTTAGGGCTGAAGGAATTAAACCTGATGAGCGATATCCAAGAGAGATGATTCAAAAAATCGCTCAAATAATGGAGGCAAACAAGATAAGAGAACTTAACGTATCTCCTGTTCAGATTGCAGCCAATGTTTCTAGAAGATTTGATTTTGAACCAGTTGATGTTACAGAGCGCAGATCAAATTATATTCTTATCAAAGCGAAAAATTCGGGAAACAGCCCATTTCCGCTTCTGGTTAATTTTGGCAGTAAAAGCGGAAGAAACGGAGGATTCGTTTTACCGATTCCGGAAAATGATACTTACAACGACTTTATTGTACGCATAGGATCACAATACAAATGGTTCAGCGAAGACAACATCTGGATTGAACTACTCCCTGAAAACGGAAGCATCGAAGTAACCATGATTCAGATTTCAAAAGGCAACTAAGCTTCTTATAAAGTTCAGAATGGATTTTCAGTTCTCATTAACTTTTCTAAATTTGCATGTTGACACTATTTTATGCCATATGCATTCATAAAAGGCAAATATGTTGTCAATGATGCGGAAAGATAGGTTTCCTCCCGAGTAAAAAAAAGTTATGACAGATTTAGAAAAACATTTTGAATATTTTCGAAAACGGACAATTGGCAGCGATTTGGTATACAATAGTCCTTATGGTCCACAAAAAATGATATATGCTGATTGGATTGCCAGTGGCCGGCTCTATCAGCCGATCGAAGACAGGATAACCAAAGATATTGGCCCGTTTGTTGGCAATACCCATACAGAAACCAGCGAAACAGGCACTTTGATGACAAAAGCATATCATTATGCACACAAACTCATCAAAAAACATGTCAATGCTGGTCCGGACGATGTTATCATTACCGCTGGCACCGGGATGACAACGGTCATTAATAAAATGCAGCGAATCATGGGGCTCAAAAACTGTAACATGATTCACGCCAAAGAATGCTTGCAGAAAGTCGAAAAACCTGTAGTATTTCTTAGTCATATGGAGCATCACTCAAACCACACAAACTGGTTTGAAACAAATGTTGATGTTGTTGTTTTGCAGCCAGACAAAGATCTTTGCATTGATTTGAATGAATTAAGAAATCAGTTGGAAATATATAAGGAGCGAAATTTTAAAATCGGTTCCTTTACCGCATGCTCAAATGTTACGGGTATAGAAACGCCTTATCACGAAATGGCAAAAATCATGCATGAACATGGCGGTGTGATTTTTGTTGATTTTGCTGCATCTGCACCTTATGTTGACATTGACATGCATCCCGCCGATGACGAAATGAAAAAGCTCGATGCAATTTTCTTCAGTCCGCATAAATTTCTTGGCGGACCAGGAAGCTCAGGCGTGATGGTTTTTGACAGGTCTTTATACAAAAGCCAGTCACCGGATAACCCGGGTGGAGGAACCGTGGATTGGACCAACCCATGGGGAGAATATAAGTATATTGATGATATTGAAATACGAGAAGATGGCGGAACTCCTGGTTTTTTGCAGGCGATCAGGACTGCTTTAGCAATTGAAGTAAAAAATCAGATGAATACATCAAAAATGCGTGAGCGGGAGCATCAGCTGGTTCAAAAAGCATTTTTGGAATTGCGTAAAATTAATGGTTTGCATATTCTTGCCAACAATGTTGAAAAGAGGCTTGGGGTTTTTTCGTTCTATCTCGAAAATATACATTTCAACCTGGTTGTAAAACTACTTAGCGATCGTTTTGGGATTCAGGTTCGTGGTGGTTGTGCATGCGCCGGAACCTATGGACATTATCTGCTTGATGTAAGCCATGATAAATCAAGAGAAATCACTGATCTGATAAATCATGGCGATCTTTCCGAAAAACCCGGCTGGATACGCGCTTCACTTCATCCAACAATGACAGACGAAGAGCTTGATAGACTGATATTTGCAATAGGTCAGGTGAAGAAAAATCATCTTGAATGGCAAAAGGACTATGTGTACAACAAATATACAAACGAGTTCAGGCACATAGATGAACCCATCGATAAAACAGAGGTCGTTATACCTTGGTTTAATCTTGATTGAAAAAATAATTGAAACTTAAAAAGGAACTTTATGCGGATACATTGCCCGCACAATGATAAACAATGCCAGTGCCATCATGCCAATGAGGCCAAAGGTTACAGCCAAAGCCTTCTTATTTTTCGAAAAGAACCAAACTGTAAGGCCGAAAAAAAACAGTGCCAATATTAATAAAGTCAAAACCATAATATTTTATTTTAATCTATTCGGGCAACGCGTTCAACACCTTGCACTTTACCCATTCTGTGAAGTAATTGCTCAAGGTGATCTGTGTCCTTAATTTGTAAAGTAATTTTTCCTTCAAAGCGACCATCTCTGGTATCAAAAGTAATACTGCGCATATTCACTTTCAGATCGCTTGAGATTAATTTTGTAATTTCTCCCACAAGTCCAAGTGTATCTTTACCTGAAACACGTATTGCAGTATTAAAGGTAGGATTATCTTTTGACTCCTTCCATTTCACGTTCAAAAACCTGTAAGAATATCTTTGTCTTAAGCGTAATGCATTCGGACAGTTAACCCTGTGAATTGTGATTCCAGTGTTAATCGTAACAAAACCAAACACTTCGTCACCAGGAATAGGATTGCAGCATTTTGCAAGTTTATAATTCACATTGCTTATTGACTCATCAATTATAAGAAAATCATCTTTAGCACTTGATTTTATAGCTTGACGACTTTCAGGAATAAAATCAGTTGTCTCAGTTTTTTGCTGTGATTTGGTTTCATCACTCAAACTTAGCAAATGTCTTTTAAGATCAACAAGGTCAATCTTTTCAGTTGCAATCATATGGTACAACTGAACAGATGATTTTGTTTTATAAAACTTAACAAGATGATTAATTACGTCGTCAGAGGAAACAATTTTCCAGTTTTTAAGCTTTCTGAGCAAAATTTCTTTTCCAATTTCGGCTTCTTTAAGTTCCTCTTCTTTGAGGTGTCTTTTAATCTTATTTTTTGCTCTTTCAGTAACTACAAAACTTAACCAATCTGGCTTTGGCGCCTGCTTTTTCGTGGTTAATATTTCAACTTTATCTCCGTTGTGGAGCACATGTCTGATTGGAACAATTCTGTTGTTTACCCTTGCTCCGCTGCATGTTGAACCCACCTGAGTATGCACTTCATAAGCAAAATCAAGTACTGTGGAACCACCTGGCAGTTGTTTAAGATCGCCATTTGGAGTAAAAATGAAGATTTTGTCTGATTTTTGACTGTCATCACGCTTATAAGAACCAAAATGCAGCTGTCCAGGATTCTCGATAACATCCCTGATTTGATTCAGCCACTCCTCAGCATCCTTTTTCTCAGGCTTATCTTTATATAGCCAATGCGCAGCCTGACCCTTTTCAGCCGTCAAATCCATACGTTCCGATCGTATCTGAACCTCAACCCATTTATCTTCCGGTCCTTTTACAGTTGTATGAAGTGATTCATAACCAGATGCTTTTGGAGAAGTAATCCAGTCGCGCAAACGTTTTGGATTGGGACTGTAGAGGTCAGTTACGATGGAATAAATCCTCCAGCAGTCTTCTTTTTCGTGCTTTGGAGGACTTTTAGTGATAATACGCATCGCAAACAAATCATAAACCTGCTCAAAATCAACATTCTGATCTCTCATCTTACCATAGATACCAGGTATAGATTTCGTTCTCCACTTAATTGAGCAATCCAAACCATATTCAACCAACTGTTGTTTTATTGGTTGAATAAAATTTTCCATCAATACTTCCTGTCTTGACTTGCTTGCCTGAATTTTTTCGCTAATCTGTTCAAAAACTTCAGGGTTCTCAAATTTCATTACCCTTTCCTCAAACTCGGCTTTTATGGTATATAATCCCAACCTGTGTGTGATAGGTATGTAGAGATGTTTTACTTCGAGAATGAATTTTTCGAGCTTTTCTTTATTCAGGTCATCAGGATTTCTCAAATCAAAAAGCCGGTGGGCAATTTTCAACAGAATCACCCTGATATCTTCAACCATAGTTAGAAAGAGCTTTCTGAACTGATCAGACTGAAAAGAAAGTCGTTCGGTTGGCAATTCAGAAATCTTACAAAAACCTTTCAAAATAACGGCGACATCTTTCCCAAAATCAGACTCAATTTGCGCCAGAAAGCTATCGTTTTTGATGTCCATACTGTGCATGAAAGCTGCTATCACAGTAGAAGATTTTAAGCCAAGCTCAAAAACAGCAATCTTTGCCACTTCCAGATGATGCCATATCAACGGCTTACCAGAAGACAGATATTGATTTTGATAAATTTCAGAAGCCGTTGCAAAAGCATTCGTTACCAGTACTTTCTCATCTTCAGAAAGCAGTTTTTCCAAAGCCTCCTGAAGTGAATCCCAGGATTGATTCACCAACAAATTTTCAACTATGCTGCTTTCGTTGTTTTGCATTTTTTAGAACTGGTCGAAAAAAAACGTTTGTATCTTACCTGACACAAACGTTTTTTAATCAGGATTATTCTATAATTATTTCTTTCCCATCTCCTTGTTTGAGCCTGAAGAATGTTTTCCCTGCTCTGCAATACTTTCACGCATTTGGGTATCAGCCTGTATATTCTGGAATTTATAGTAATCCATAATTCCAAGATTTCCACTTCTGAATGCTTCAGCAATTGCCTGCGGAATTAAAGCTTCAGCCTGAATAACATTGGCCCTTGCTTCCTGTGCCTTTGCTTTCATTTCTTGTTCGAGTGCAACAGCCATAGCTCTGCGTTCTTCGGCTTTAGCCTGAGCGATGTTTTTATCTGCCTGAGCCTGATCCATTTGCAATACAGCTCCGATATTTTTTCCAATATCAATGTCTGCAATATCGATTGATAAAATCTCAAAAGCAGTTCCGGAATCCAATCCTTTACGTAGAACAACCTTTGAAATTGAATCAGGATTTTCGAGAACTGATTTATGTGAATCAGCTGAACCAATGGATGAAACAATTCCTTCACCAACACGGGCAAGAATAGTTTCTTCACCGGCACCACCAACCAATTGGCGAATATTTGCTCTCACCGTAACACGTGCAAGTGCTATAAGCTGAATACCGTCTTTGGCAACAGCAGCCACTTTTTTGGTGTCAATAACTTTAGGATTTACCGACATCTGAACTGCAAGCAAAACATCACGCCCTGCAAGGTCAATAGCAGTTGCTGTCTTAAAATTAAGTTCAATATTGGCTTTATCTGCAGAAATCAAGGCGTTTACAACTTGCTGAACACGACCACCTGCAAGAAAATGCGCTTCAAGATCATCGCGCTCAAGCTTAATTCCTGCCTTTGTTGCAGCAATCATACTGTTTACAATAACTGATGGCGGAACTTTACGCCAGCGCATAAGGATAAGCTGCAGGAGAGAAATTCTCACTCCCGACACCAATGCTGTAAACCATAAGCCTACAGGAATAAAGTAGAATAGGAACCAAATCAAAAATATGGCACCTAAACCAATTGCAATAATTACATACATTTCTTCCATAATATCACTGTTTAGATTTAATAAAAATTTTATTTCCTTCAAGTTTAATAACTTCTATCTCTTTATCTTCATCAATGAATTCTGAGCGTGCATGCACTTCAAAAAATTCATTGTTAATGATCGCTTTTCCCCCTGGAGCACAACGGGATATGGTTCTTCCAAAATCTCCGGCTTTAACAAGTTTTTCATCCACAAGGTTTACTTTGCCATCGATATTTGTTTTAAGCATTGCTTTATCCCAGGTTTTTGACCTTAAAGCGTAAGCAAGTACACCAACATTTACAACTATCGTAGCGCCGAGGGTAATTATGCCAGCCATATTCCCTTCACGACTGAAAGCAAGCCAGACTGCAGTAACCATAAGTCCAAAGCCTAGCAGACCAGCCAATCCGCCGCCGGGAATAACCAAAATTTCGAGAAGTACCATCAAAATACCTACTCCAATTAATACTAAAATTATTGTCCACATTGCTTATTGAATACTTGCTGTTAAATTTCTGTTCCTGAATTCATCATAATAGGGTTTGAGCTCATAGGCAGGCCCTGACTTTACGGCACATTTTCCTTTGTAATGAACAATCCAGGTACAAGTTTCTGCCTGTTCAAGGCTGTGTCCGCAAACCTCAATCAATGTTTGAATGACAAAATCAAAGGTATTGAACTCGTCATTAAACAGAATCAAATCCATTGGTTCATCATGCATTACGTCCGAAAAATCCAGCGGTGATTCTTTTTCTTTTACCATAAGTTTTAGTTCGATTGATGGGTTAAAGATACAAATATAACACGTTGAAACGATGTACTTATTAATCTTCCGTTAAAAAAACAGAAAAAGAATTAATCCAACTCTTAAAATGCTCATAATTTATACTTTACAAAGATTGTAAGTTGAGAGATAAAGGTATTAATTTTTCCGCAAATATTCACTTTGAATGAAAACTGATATTTTTGCAAAATGCAGAATCCGAATAATAGCTTCGACTCGTTTTTAAATGCATTGGAAAACAGTTTGTTCAATGAACTTCCGGGGCGTTCCGCTCAGCAGAAACTTGAGCCAATTTCCCGAAAAAGATTCAATCCTTTTCCTGATCCAACAAAGCCTCCACGCGAAAGCGCCGTTCTCATTCTTTTATTTCCGGAAAATGACGGGCTCAGCACAGCATTTATAAAGAGAAACGAATATGATGGTGTCCATAGCGGTCAGGTTGCTTTCCCCGGGGGAAAAAAAGAATTGACTGATGTAAGTCTCTCTTTCACTGCGCTTCGGGAAGCCAATGAAGAAATAGGAATAAACACTGAAGATGTGCAAATTATTGGTAATCTGTCAATTATATATATACCACCTTCAAATTTCAATGTTCAACCTGTTATAGGATGGCTACCCTATACTCCGAAATTTTTGATTGATCCGTCTGAAGTATCAATGGTTTTTTCGGTTCCGTTGAATGAAATTATGATGGAGGAGAATATTCATAAAAAAACCATCACTTTAGGTGACGGTTTAAATATTGAGGTTCCATGCTACATCTTCAGCGATCAGATAATCTGGGGAGCAACTTCTATGATTCTAAGTGAATTTATTGAAGTCGTTCACAAGGCCGATTTCAGTAACTTGCTTTAAAGAATGATGATCTTATTTTTTATTTCTGCACCTTTTCGAAGGAGTTCATTCACACCGCAATATCTCTCCTGTGACAAACTGACAGCTTTTTCAAGCTTTTCAATGTCAAGGTTTTCTCCTTTAAACATATAAGTTACCATAATCTTATGGTAATATTTGGGATGTTCTTCAGTGAGTTCACCATCAACTTCAACATTAAACCAGGTTGGCTCGACACGCATTTTCTTTAGAATTGAAATGACATCCATTGCGGTACATCCACCTAATGAAGCAAGTGTAAGCGGCTTAGGACGAGGCCCTTTGTTTTGTCCACCTACTTTTTCATCTGCATCTATTGCAATTTTAAAACCGTTTACATCAGCCTCGAAAGACATATCACCTGTCCAGGTTACATCAACTTTGTTATTCATTTTCTTTTTTTTTAGTTAAATCCTATAAAACCGGGTATTATACCAGCCCTCACAGAATCAATAAGCATGCCATCAGACCGAAACCTGAAAACATAACCATTTTGGGTATAATTTCCAGCATCAGTGACAAGGATTTCTCCTGTTTGGGGTTCAATAGCAAGCGTAAAAAAGTTTCTTTGTCCTTCAAAAATAAATGGTTGTAAAGGTAATTCTGTATCAGATACTCCCATTTGATAAATCCCTTCGTTGATAAAAAAAAGCTTATCACCACTGCCGTTAATACTCAACTGTTCAGGAGAAAGTTCGATATCACTAAAGTTAAATCTTGCCTCAATTTCATATGTTTCAGCATTTATCCTGAATAAGGCGGGAATCTCCTCATTCATGAAGCCCCCACTGCACAATACCCAAAGCTTATTGAACTTATCAAGAACCATACTGTTGGGTTCCTTGGCTACGACAATGCTGTCGATTAATTTATCCAAAACTATATCAATTACCTGAACTGTATTGTTAGGCGCTGCCTGATTGTAATCAGACCAATTGGCAGCAAATACTTTGTTTTGAAAAATAAGTAATTGCTCAGTACTTTTACCTGTTGGGATTGTTCCTAAAATTTGCAGGCTAGCTGTATTAAAAACAGTTATTCCAGGAGTTAACAGGTCTGAAACATAAGCTTTTTCGTTGCTTATAACCTGCACAAACCTCGGAGAGTGTAATCCACTCAGCTTTCCCCCAACAATCGATGTATTGGAATTAATTGCCCAAATTGTGCTGCTGTTGTTAACGACAATAAAAGCATAATTGTTCCAGAATGTTAAACTATGCGCTACATCGCCGAGCGGAATGCCATTGCGGCGAAAGAACAAGTTGTTTTCCATTTTAGCAGAATCATAGCGATAGAAAGAAAGCGTTGCATTTCCAGCAGTGTAGTTTCCCTGATTTAACACATAAAATCCTTTACCCAGGTTTTCAGGCCAGATAATATCAGGCTGCACCTCTTCTACTGAACATGAAACCATCAAAATCATTAAAACTGATATGATTAAAATACTATGCTTTTTCATTTAAAAAAATTTCATTTAATTCGCTAAAATATGTGAGTTGAATTGATTTCAATGCTTTTCAAACCGATAATGTAAAGCAATCTCAAAATGTCTTCCGGGCATAGGTCTCCACATAACGGCCTGATAGCTTTTGTCAAGGAGATTGTTTGCCTTGAGTGAAATATTCCAATAATTCAATTGATAGTTAATAGAAGCATTGTGCATCCAATAGGATGGCAGATAGCCGAAATAATTGTCATTGCTGTTGAGGCTGGTGCTTCTGACACCTGTGTAACCAATGTTATATGTGAAATTTAATAATTTGTATCTGGTGTTTAAAAAAACATTTCCATTATGTTTTGGAATATAAATCAGCTGTTTACCTGAGCTATTTTCAATTTTTCCGACCGGGCTTTCATCAGTTGTGATGGTATAGGCATAGTTGCTTGAGAGATGAAAATCAAGACCAGAATAATTGAAATTTAGCTGCTGCTGCCACTCTATTCCACGCGCAACAACTCGTGCGATATTTTCAGGAACCCAATAACGATAGGCTGTTGGTCGCCATTGTATCCAGTCAGTTACTTCAGAGATATAACCAGAAACACGTACATTGAGATTGGCATTTTGAATTTTCGGAGAAAACCCAATCGAAAAGTCAGCGCTTGAACTGTGCTCCGGATTCAAATCACTGTTTCCGCCCGGAAACCAAAACAAGTCATTCATCGAAGGATAACGAAGATTTCTGACAAAACCCATACTAAACCTTAATGACCTCATGGTTTCGGGAATATAACTTATACTTAATGAGGGATTTAAGCCAGATGCAGTCTTTTCAACCCAGTCATAACGCAATGAAAGTTCTGAAGTAAAACTTTTACTCAAAGCAGTTTCAGCTCCAACTGAGACTGATGTCTTTGATCTGTTTTCATCATTTAAAAAATTGTTTGATGTTACCCTTTCATCATCAAAAAGAAACTGAAAGTATAGCTTTGTGTGCTTAAATAACTGTTGCTCAACATCAAAACTGTTCATCAAGGAAGATGACTCATTGTATGAATCGATGAGTGAAACCGTCAGATAAGGAGGCAACGCATTTGTTGTTCTCAGGTAATAGTGCTGAAATTCTTTGAAGTATGAAGTTTTGAACGCTACTTTGCCGCCATCCCAAAAATATTGATAAGATAAAAAATTGCGATGAAAGCGATCATTTTGAAATTCTTTTGGATCTCCACCCCGCTCCAGATTTGTCATGATAGGCGGTAATGATCTGTCGTTCCATTGATTCCAGCTTGCGAAACTGAGCAAACTTTTTTTAAAGTTTATATGTACCTCCTGCAAAAAACCTTTATCAATATGATCGGCGTTTTTCTGCTTCATTGTTTGCTTTGGAAAGGAGGCTGTATTAAGATATTCGAAATCATTGGCACTTGATTTTCGAAACACTCGTGTTTTTAAATGAACATTTTTTTTTCTTATTGACAATCCTGCAAAAGTTCCAAAAGTATTATAGCTACCAATAGTCTGCATAATATCAACATCAATATTATTTCCAAAAGAGGGTTTGTTATTCAATTCGACAACTCCACCCAATCCACCAGGCCTTTTATTGGCAGCATGACCCCAGGCAAGATTTATCTGATCGATGAAATAAATCGGAATAGTTGAAAAATCGACCTGCCCCAACTGAAGCCCGTTGACAGGAAATCCATTCCACAAAACAAGTGTGTGATTGGCTGCTGTGCCACGGAAAGAAGCAGTTGACAGACCACCTGGTCCATTTGATTTGATAAACACACTGCTGTGATGCCTCAGTAATTCAGTCAGACTGCCTGAGGCAAGTGATTGAAGACTAAGTGTGTCGAAAGATTTTCTTCCGTTTTGAATTTCAGAATCAATAGCATTTGCACGAATTTCAATTGAAGTAAGTTGAATTGTATCAGGTACATCAGCCAAAAGATTGTCAGCACATAACTGAAATATCAGAAGCGTCAGTATGATTTTGATTTTACTCATTGCTTAATGATTTTGACAGTCATAACGCGCTCTGATTCAGTTGTTTTCAGGAAATACACACCAACATTTAAAGCAGACAGATCAATTGGATCATTTTCCTGTGAATCAAAATTTATGAACATCCGTTTTCCCGTTAAATCAAAAACTTCAACTTTATCAAAGCCTCTGTTTTTGTTTGATAAAATATTGATAAAATCAAAAAAAGGGTTTGGATAAACAAGTACTTCATTTTTAGCAATATCAGAGAGTCCCAAATTCCGGGTATCGTGAATAACGCCAACGGCATCAAGATCAAACCCTGAAGATGGAAAAGGTGTAGGCCATGGATCATTTATAATTCTTCCATCAGCATCTCGGGAGCAAAAATTTGTGTCAATTGAACCAACTACATCGATAATTCTAATATGTGTGATGTTGTTTACATTAATTAAATCAATGTTTTCAAGGTCTGACAAATCAAATGGAACACCAAAAAAAGCTGGAAATTTTCCTGCCAGATTGTGAATATTTTCAGCATCCAGCGTTCCAAAAGTAGGAACCTGAGATGTGAATTGTGTTAGTGAAATCGATGGGAATCGGACGAAATTTATGCCATCACTACTTGCTTCAACATGGGCCAACTCAAGAAAAGTGTTGTTGAAACTATTTTCAAAAACAGCGAAATCAGGGCCGGCATTATTCCTCAATGGATACTCAAACTGAAGCACAGCTGAACCGCCATCACCCAAACTAACGATCATATTATCAGCTTTTCCGGTTGCATCGTTATCATTTCCAAAGGTGGCAAATCCCAAATCAGGCCGGTTAATCTGCACTAAACCTCTGAAAACTTCACATTGAGTCGCCCAACCAATGAAAATATTGCTGTCAGCGTGAATCGCATCTGATACTGTAATTTTGGTTGAAGGATTAAACTGGGCGTAAAGATCAGAAGCTGTAAAAAACTTCAGCAGGAAAATAAAAAAGATGAATCTGGTCGATAAAAGAAGTTTCATGAATTATTTCTTTATAAACTTAATTCTTGACTTCTTACCATTTTCGAAACTAACAACCAGTATATAAACCCCGGATGATAAGTTGCTCAGCTCGATAGCATCTTTTGCAGCACCATTAGTGGCAAGATGGCGATAAACGTCCTTGCCTGACATCGTTGTGATCTGAATTTCAGAAATGAAATCTGTCGATTCATTTTTTAGGATAATCCTATCTTGTGCAGGATTCGGGTAAACCGAAACTAATTGAGTAGTCTGAGCATTCAGGCCAGAAATGTTTCTAAAATCAAGTGCAAGTGCTTCAGGAGAGATTCCTGCTGCAAAATCAGTTATCTGCGTTCCGCTCAGGTTGAAAACATGACCGGCACCAAAGGAAAAATAATCTGTAGTGGTTGCATAAAACAAACTCGAAATATCATCAAAAACCACATCGGCGAAATAGATGTAATTAGCTGAACCCGGATCATTTACAATAGATGAGTTAACCACCTGACGTGTATCCAGGTCAATTGACCCAATACCATTATTCATCACAAGATAAAGGAGATTGTTTCGAATAGTGATTCCTTTTCCAAATGTGTATGGAAATGTAAAGTGATCAACTTGTTTGGAAATTGGATTAAAAAAAGTCAGAATTCCTGAATCCGATCCCCATGGAGAGCGGTTGACAGTTACGATATTTCCATTGTAAATAAATAAATCATGAATTCCTATGCCTTGACTTTCAAGATCAATCTCTTCCACAAAACTACCGTTGGAGGCATTGAGTATCGCTATCTTACCAACCAAACTTGTCCAATCACCCGGCACTGCAACAAATATTTTGCTATCAAATTTGATCATGCCTGCAGCCTCACCCGAAATTTGAGAAATTACAGAAATTAATTCGAGGCTGTACTTGTTATATACTCTAACGAAATTCTGAACTTCAGGATACTGAATGCTTACATACAAATAATCACCATTTACAAACATTTTTCTGGGACCTGAAATTGGAATTGCACTCAATTTCTGATAATTATTCAAATCGAACACAACCAATGAGTCAGTAGCAGTAACATACAACCTTTCTTCGTCAATTACTGCATGCTGAACAGCTTGATTGAGAATCTCACCAAAATTATTCTGAGTAGCAGTTGAAGGGTAATAAGCAGATAAGCTCACAAAATCGTTTGGATTTGAGAAAGCACCTCCCGACACCACAATAAGCTGATGAAGTGTTTGCTGAGGTTTAGCCGAAAAGCTAAAAAGGAAAAATAGTAATGCTGAAAAAAACAGAGAACGTAAAAATTTCATAATACACGGTTTTAAGGTTAAAATCAATAAACAACCTCAAAACTCCAGGAAATTTGCCGAAATAGACTGCCTCAAAGGCATCGACAAGCCTTTATCCCGAAAGCTTTGCTTTTATTTGACGAAGGCAGGTCTTCTGACTTGCTCACTTCCAGAGGCCTTCCCATCCGCCTGAGGCGGACAGTGGCAGAGGTTTCCGAAAGCATTTTAACGAGCTTACAGCAGCGGGTACTGTTCAGGTTTTGCACCTGATTCCCTATTAAGCCCTAAACTTGCGAGGTTTTTGGGCACCTAAATCGTTGCAAATATAATTGAAACATTGCATCCGGCAAGTAATTATTTTCAAGAAATTGGCGTTGTCAGCAACAATTCAGCAAAATTTCATCACAATTGCTACTTTTGCAATTCAAAAAAAAACCTGATACGGATGAAATATATTTTGAGACTTCTTATGCTTATGCTGACCTTTGGATTTACCAATCTGCAATCCTTATGGAGTCAGCCTGGATATGAGATTCAAATTAATCTAAAAAAAAACAATGACTCAATTTTTTATCTGGCAAATTACTATGCTGATAAGTTTTTCATTTCAGACACAAGCACCGGAAAGCCCGGCAGCGTAAGGTTCACCGGGGAAAATCAATTGAAGCAAGGCATTTATATTCTGGCAAATCAAAAAAAGGAAAAAGTAATCGAGTTTCTTGTAGGAGAGGAACAATTCTTCACGATTTCATTCGGCGAAGATCTTAATCCGGAAAAAGCTGTTATCAATGGTAGTATAGACAATCAACTTTTTTTTGAACACATAGGTAAAGTCAACAAGGTTTATTCACAAGTACAACAAATTCAAACCGAGTTAGCCAAATTAGAAAATGAACCTGATAAAAAAGATGCATTAACAGCAAAAATTGATTCATTAAACCAAGATATTGCTGATTTCAGACTTTCGATCATCGAAGAAAAACCAAATATACTTTTTGCCAAAATTCTATTAGCAATGCAGGAACCAGAAATTCCATCCATGCTGAATGATGACAAAGAAGCTGCTTTTAAATATTATAAAAACAATTTTTGGAAAACTTTTGACCTTTCTGACGAACGGCTACTGATGACACCACTCTTGCCCCGAAAGCTGGAATCCTATTTTACACAATTGGTTTTGCCTGTTGCAGACTCAATAATAAAAGAAACAGATTATCTTATTTCTTTAACTAAGGATAATCAAACAATGAGTGATTTTCTTGTCTGGCATTTTGTTGCCGAATATCAGACACCAAAGATTATGGGATTGGATAAAGTCTTTGTGCACATTGCAGACAACTATTTCAGCGCAGGTAAGGTTAGCAATGCAACGCCTTCAGTACTTGAGAACGTAATAGAAAGAGCTAATAAAATGCGAAATTCATTGATTGGCAATCAGGCTCCTGATCTAATGCTGATCGACACAACAGGCAAATTCCGCTCATTTCGGGAACTTAATTCAGAATTCATCGTATTGGTTTTCTGGGATCAAACCTGTAGTCATTGTAAGACTGAAATGGCAATTATTGATGAACTTTTTAGCAGTAAAAAGTACGACCTTAATGTTTATGCGATCAATTCTACCAATGATTTTGATGGATGGAAGAAGTATGTTAAAGATAAAAACTATCAATGGGTTCACGTAAATGGTACAAAAAGTATCACTCAAGACTTTCACAACCTTTACGACATCTATAGTGTACCAGTTATATATGTGCTTGATAAAACAAAAACGATAATAGGGAAGCGAATAAGTGCAGCTCAGATTGAGGGTATCCTCCAAAACCGGGCTAATTGATCGATTATCCTTATATTTACAACTTTTACAAGAATTTCCCGTTACTGGTTCAGGGCATATTTTCCAAAACAGGATGAATACAAATCTCAGGATATTTTTTTTAAACTTCAGTCATTTAATTTTTTTCAGCGCTTTCCTGATTTTACTTTTTTCTTTTAATGCTAATTTAAAAGCTCAGAGTATTGTACACCGCATGTATTACTATGATCCTGGTTTGGTTATAACAATTGGGGCAGGGCCTTCTATTTCTTTTACAGATGTTAAAAAGAATGTGATTTTCCCTTCGCAGAAGCCGGTTAACGAATGGAGACTATCAGGACAAATGAACCTTGAATGGGAATTTTCTCCGATTCTGAGTTTTCGAGTACAAATGGCATACGCAAAAATTTCGGGTTCCCGACCTACATCAAACCGGTATTTTGAAGCCAGATTATTCGAGATGAATTCAGGCATCGCCATAAATCCGTTGGCACTATTCGTTCCCTATCGCACAGATCATAAATGGCATCCAACCATTTTGCTCGGAATAGGTCTTTCCTATTATAATTCAAAACTTCTCAACATCTCTGACAATCAAATAATTGCTCAAAGAGGATATGGAAGTGGCGGAGGCCTTTGGGGATATGTTATTGAAGGCATTGCTATTGGAGGTGTCGGTCTGAGCTACAAAATAGATAATCACTGGAGTGTCAAATTTGAAACCGCCAACAGATGGATGGATTCAGATAAACTTGATTCGGTCGAGAGCACAAACAACTCGTCTCCATATGATTTCTACAATTTTACAACCATTGGCATTTCGTACAAAATTTTCAAACAAAGAAAATATCCAATGATTTCAAAGAAATAGACCCCAATCTTAAGAAATCTTTTTTAGTGTTTTGTTGCAATATTTCACAAACATGCTTTTCATTTTTCAAGGATAGTGAAGCAAACAGGGCAAACATAAAACATCTATATCACTGAAAATAAGCATATACAAAAAAACACGACCTGAAAAAGCCGTGTTTTGTGGGCATTACTGGACTCGAACCAGTGACTTCCACCCTGTCAAGGTGACACTCTAAACCAACTGAGTTAAATGCCCTTTTTGAAAAAGGACTGCAAAAATAACAAACTATACTGAAATCCACAAGCATTTTTATTCGGCAACAATTCCTTATTTTTGAGCAAATTTTCAAATCACTCATTTATGAAGAAAAAATCAGTTTTGTTAAAGGTTTTTGTGCTTACGATGTTAATCATACAGCAGATCGCAGTTCAGGCTCAAACAAAAAAAATCGAACTTAAAGACATCTGGGCAGGTCGCTCTTTCAGCCCCGAGCTGGTGTATGGAATGAATCCCCTTCAAGATGGAAAAACTTATTCCGTAATTGAAGATGGGAGTCTAAATGTTTACAGTTTTGAGTCCGGCAAACTTCTTAATAAACTTATTGATGCCAATGATTTAAAACTTGAAAATACTGATAAATCAATTTCATTACGTTCCTATATTTTTAACAATGACGAGTCAAAAGTGCTGATTCCAACAGAAACAGAATCGATTTACAGACACTCAACACGCTCTTTCTTTTATATTTTCGATCTAAAATCAAAAAAACTTGAGCCACTTTCTGAAAATGGTAAACAACAACTTGCTACTTTTTCACCTGACGGAACAAAAGTAGCCTTCGCAAGAGATAACAATATTTTTATCAGAGATTTAGCCGTTCAGACTGAAAAACAAATCACCTTTGATGGAAAGACGAATGAAATCATCAACGGGACTACAGACTGGGTTTATGAAGAAGAATTTGGTTTTACGCAGGCTTTTTTCTGGTCAGGAGATAGTCAGAAAATAGCTTTTTATCGTTTTGATGAATCAGCTGTTAAAGAGTTTCAGATGACATATTACAATGGACTCTATCCGGAACAGTACAAGTACAAATATCCAAAAGCCGGAGAAGAAAACTCGATTGTAAGCATTCTGGTTTGGCATTCGGGTTCCGATAAAACGTTAAAAATGAATGTTGGAAATGAAGAAGACATTTATTTACCCCGAATTTCCTGGACACAAAACCCAGGCATATTGTCGATCCAAAAACTAAACCGGCATCAGAATCATTTTGAACTCTTTTTTGCTGATGCAAATCTTGGCGACACGAAAATTATTTATGAAGAGAAAAGTCCATATTTTATTGATATCACTGACAACCTGACTTTTTTACCTGATGGCAAACACTTTATTATCAGCAGTGAAAAAGATGGCTTTAACCACCTATATTTATATGATATGCTAGGAAAGTTGGTAAAGCAACTCACAAGTGGAAATTGGGACGTCACGGAATTATATGGCTACAGCCCGAAATACAAAAAAGTATATTTTCAAAGTGCACAGGATTCTCCTCTGGATCGAAATATTTATGCCGTTGACTTAAAAGGCAAAACTGAAAAAATAAGCACCCTGCCAGGTCAAAATAATGCAACTTTCAGTAGTGATTACAGTTTTTTTGTCAACACAAATTCGAATATAAACACACCTTATTATATAACGGTAAATAATAACAGCGGTAAAGCATTAAGGATTTTGAAGGATAATGCAAGCTTAAAAGAAAGAATGACTGATTTCCAGTTTGGAAAATTTTCCTTCTTTACAATAGATGATCCGGCAATCACCTTGCCTGATGGCAAACAAATATCATTAAATTGCTGGCAATTGCTTCCTCCTGATTTCGATCCCACAAAGAAATATCCTGTGCTTGTTTATGTATATGGAGGACCGGGATCACAAACAGTGAACAATTCCTGGGGTGGGGCCAATTACATTTGGTTTCAGATGCTCGCGCAAAAAGGAATAATCATCGTTTCTGTTGACAATCGTGGCACTGGATCGAGGGGTGAACTTTTTAAAAAGATGACCTACAAAGAATTGGGGAAATTTGAAACGGAAGATCTAATAACTACAGCACGCTACCTTGCATCTTTGAATTATGTTGATAGCAATAAGATCGGTGTTTTTGGCTGGAGTTATGGTGGATACATGTCGAGCCTTGCTATCACAAAAGGTGCTGAATATTACAGCTCAGCTATTGCTGTAGCTCCAGTCACTAACTGGCGCTATTACGACAATATTTATACCGAGAGGTATATGCAAAAACCGGAAGAAAACAATGAAGGCTATGATCAAAACTCGCCAATAAATCATGTAGACAAGTTAAAAGGTGACTATTTACTGATTCATGGAAGTGGAGATGATAACGTACACTACCAAAACACAATGGAAATGATTAATGCCTTGGTTGATGCGAACAAACAGTTTGAATTGATGATCTACCCAAATCGAAATCATGGAATTCATGGAGGCAATACCAGATTGCATCTTTATGAACTGATGACTGATTTTCTTGAACGTTCACTTTTAAAATAATCGTAGCATTTTTATTTGAAATTCAATTTTTTGCAAATAATATTTGAATAATTAAATCCTTTTACTAATTTTGCGGCCTTAAAGTTAATTGGTAGTTTAATAATCATCTAAAGAAAGAGAGTGTATTTAACATGATCATCATTCCTGTAAAAGAAGGCGAGAGCATCGACCGTGCCTTGAAAAAGTACAAAAGAAAGTTTGAAAAAACGGGCGTTATTAAAGAACTCCGTGTTCGTCAGAAGTTCACAAAACCTTCTGTAATCAATCGCGAACAAAGACTCAAGGCTATTTACGTTCAGCAACTTCGTCAGCAGGCCGAGAATTAAGGCGATTTTACAAGAAACTTTTTTCCTAAAACTTTGATGTGGATTAAATTTTGTATTAAATTTACATCAAAGTTTTTTTATGGACATCAGTGAATTTACTACGTTTCTAGAAACTGAAAAGCGATACTCAGCACATACTCTCAAAGCTTACACCATTGATTTGAATCAATTTATTCAGTTCATAAGCTTGAAATTTGAAGTTGAAAAGGCACAAGATATCTCTTTTGCTATGATCAGAGAGTGGATATCCTCTTTAAAAGAAAAACAATTTGACAATAGCAGCATAAACAGAAAGATATCCACCCTGCATTCTTATTTCAATTTTCTTCAGGGAAACGGTATTATTTCTTTCAATCCCTCAGAAAAAATTCACAACCTTAAAACCAAATCCAGAATTACTGTATATGTTCCGCAAACAGACATGGAGCATTATGAGGATACAGTGAATGAAACCACATTTGCTGAACTTCGCAACAAAGTTATAATTGAAGTCTTTTATCAAAGTGGAATTCGGTTGTCAGAACTTTTGAACCTGAAGGATTCCGAAATAGATTTGCATTCCTTAACATTTAAGGTAACAGGCAAGCGAAATAAACAAAGAATATTGCCGTTTCATCAAGGTATGAAACAACTTTTGACAAGATATTTGGAACAAAAAAATAAACTATATCCGGAAGGTCTGTTTCTCATTTGCAATAGAAATGGCAAAAAGGTAAGTCCACAGTTTTTGTACAATGAAGTTGGAAAAGAGTTAGCCAAGGTCACTACAATAACAAAAAAAAGCCCTCATATACTCAGACATACTTTTGCTACACACATGCTGAATAATGGAGCAAGCCTGATAGCCATAAAAGAATTACTGGGCCACAGCAGTCTTGCCGCTACTCAAATATACACACACAATACAATAGAACAATTAAAATCAATTCATAAACAAGCCCATCCAATGGGCAAATAAGCAAATCATTAATTTTAAAGGAGGTAACTATGAAAGTAAACATTAATGCAGTGCATTTCAAAGCAGATCAGAAGTTGGAAGCATTTATCACCAACAAAATTGAGAAACTGACAAGTCGTTACAACGATGTTATAGGCTCAGAAGTATTACTTAAACTTGAGAATACAGAAAACCCCGAAAACAAGATTACGGAAATTAAATTACTGATAAAAGGAAATGATCTGTTTGCAAGTAAGCAAAGTAAATCATTTGAAGAAGCAACTGATTCGGCTGTTGAGGCCCTAAAGAAACAACTTGAGAAACATAAAGCAAAATTTATTAAATAGTATATGTTTGTTTTTCAATACTTTGCTATTTTTTTAAATTGATTTAATATTTTTTCTCAAAAAACATTTGTCAATTCAATTAAAGTATCTATTTTTGCAGACCTTTTTAAAGGGGTCTGCATTTTTTTTGAAGCAGAAAAACGTTCTTAGAAATTGCGCCGGTGTAGCTCAGTTGGCCAGAGCAGCTGATTTGTAATCAGCTGGTCGGGGGTTCGAATCCCTCCA
>JAGXRB010000211.1 GCA_018336075.1 Bacteroidota bacterium | reverse complement strand
ATATCGGACGGCTGATGCTTCGTGAAGAAAAATACAGTGAAGCTGCAAAGTATCTGGAAGAAGCAACGAAATCAGCTGATACAGATCGCGCAATAAACGCCTACAAGCTCCTTGCGGAAACGCTTCGTGCATTAAAAAACTATCCAAGATCCAGACAAATGGCACTTAAGGCAATTGAGCTTAATCCTAATGATGGCACACCATACATCACTATTGGTGATATTTATGCCGCCAGCGCCAAAGATTGTGGAGACAATGAGTTTACCAGTCGTGTGGCTTTCTGGGCTGCTGTTGACAAATACAATCAGGCACGCAGAGTTGACCCGTCACAGGCAGAAACAGCAAGTCGACGGATAAGCACTTACTCTGTTTATTTCCCTTCACTTGAAACTATATTTTTCTATGGTTTTGAAGAAGGTAAAACATATACCATCGATTGCTGGTTCAAAGAGGAAACGATTATCAGAGCTTCTAAATAAGTAAAAATTGAACAGACTGCGTCGGTTCATCCCATCAATAACCCATATCATACTGCTTTTTGCAGGTATGATGTGGGTTTCTTGCGAAAATTCACTTACTGTTATAAAGGAAATTACACGCGAGGATACCCTTGCGTCAGTTACAGCCCATGACATCATATATATAAGGAGCGATTCCGGGCAGGTTTTTATGCAACTAAAAGCACCTGTAATGCTAAGGTATTCCGGCGAAGATCCAACAATAGAATTTCCTGAAGGTTTTGAGGCCATTTTTTTGGACTCCATTCAACAGCCATCCTCCCGCATTGAAGCCAAATATGGAATAAGTCATGAAAACACTGAACTTATGTTTGCCCGCGATGAAGTAGTGGTTGAAAATTACCAAACCAAAGAAATTCTGAATACAGAAACCCTTTTCTGGAATCAAAAGAAAAAAATAATCTATACGCGGGCTTCGGTAAAAATTACTGCGCCGGATAAAGTCATTTATGGCGATAGCCTGACTGCTGCTGAAAACTTTTCAACCCGGGAAATCTATAACATACGGGCTACTTTGGAAATTGAAGAAAATGAAGATGAAAAATAAATATAATTCCGCTTTTTTTACTTCCTGTGCTGTTTTGCTTTACAATGAAATTTAATTCACTTAATCAACAGCCTGAAGGATAAAATTTATCTTTGCGCCTTTCTTTGTTGCATAACATAAACCAATAAAACATGTCTGACTGGCAGGTAATATTCATAACACTGGTACTTTCGGCCTTCTTTTCGGGCATGGAGATAGCTTTTGTAAGCGCCAATCGTCTGCGTGTTGAGCTCGATTTGAAAAGAAACCGGTTTTCTGCAAAAATACTAAACGGATTCTATAGAACTCCTTCCAGGTTTATCGGTGCGCTTCTTATTGGAAACAATATTGCTTTGGTTATCTATGGTATCTCAATGGCAAGGATGCTCGAGCCCGTTACTTTGGCATATTTACCTGAGGCATTTCAAAATGACTTCTCTTTGCTGCTTACACAGACAATACTTTCCACCTTACTTATTCTGTTTTTCGCAGAGTTTCTTCCAAAAATTCTTTTCAGAATCAATCCAAATGGTATTTTAAGTGCCTTTTCAGGCCCTATATGGTTGATTTATTATCTGTTATATCCACTGATCCTTTTATATATCGGGATTGCAGAGTTTATTCTAAAAAAGGGATTCAGATTGCAACTCGAACATGACGATTACAAATTCAGCGCTATTGACCTGAATGAATATCTCAGAGATTTTTCACCTGATGAAAAATCTGAGGAAGAAGTCAATCACGATATTCAATTATTTCAGAATGCCATTGAATTCAGACATATAAGACTACGGGAATGCATGGTTCCAAGAACTGAAATTGAGGCAATAAGTGTTGAAGAAGACATGAAAGGTTTGTTACAAAAATTTGAAGAAACAAAACACTCAAAAATAGTAGTTTATCAGGAGAGTATTGATAATATCATCGGCTACGTTCACTCTTATGATATGTTCAAACGTCCTGAATCAATAAATCAGGTTTTGCGGCAAATTGAAGTTTTCCCTGAAACTTATGCTGCAAATTTGTTGTTAAATCGTTTCATTCAGGGCCGGCAAGGCATCGCAGTTGTTGTTGATGAATTCGGCGGCACATCCGGCATTGTTTCAATGGAAGATATCATTGAAGAAATTTTTGGTGAAATAGACGATGAGTATGATGAAGAAGAAACAATCGAACAGCAATTAAGCGAAAACGAATATATTTTTTCGGCCAGACTTGAGATCGATTATCTCAATCAAACTTACAAACTCGACATACCCGAGTCAGAAGACTATGAAACACTTGCTGGTTTTATCTTAAGTTCACACGAAAGTATCCCTTCCCTGGAAGAAGAAATATTTATCGAACCTTTCAGGATTAAAATATTGAAAGCCACCGGAAACAAGCTTGTTGAAGTTCATTTAAGCCTGATAAACTAACTGTATGTGCCATTATAGCAGGTTTTGTTGGTTTTTCCGGCAGAAAAATAACTTATTCAAAACTTATCAACATACAGTATCTTCAAAGTCAACATCTTGGCTTTATAAAACTGTAACCGTTAATTAATCATTGATTTATTTTCATACTTTAAGTTTCTGTTGTACATTTGCACCCTGTTTTTAAAAAGTTGAAATATTATGGCCGTAATTGGAAAAATCAGAAAGCGTTCAGGTTTATTGATAGCTGTGATCGGAGTTGCACTGGCAGCTTTCGTACTGGGCGACTTCGCCAAAGGGAATAAACGTCAAACCATTAACATCGGTGTTGTTAACGGTGAAAACCTCAATATACAAGACTTCAACCGCAAGTTTGAAGAAAATGTAGAGGCTACCAGGCAGCAACGTCAGGAAGACCGGCTGCCTCAGGATGAATTGTTTCGAATCAGAGAAACAACCTGGAACCAGATGTTGCAGCAAATTATAATGGAAGAAGAATACAAAAAACTCGGTCTGGCATTGACATCAGAAGAGTTGTTTGATCAGGTGCAGGGTCCCAACCCACATCAGGCTATCATTCAAAATTTTCAGAATCCTGAAACAGGTCTCTACGACAGAACTATGGTTCTAAATTATCTTCAGAACCTTGATAATATGCAGCAGAATGCAAAAGATCAGTGGATTACTTTTGAAAAATACCTGAAGGAAGATCGTTTGAGAACAAAATATCAAAACCTTATTACAAAAGGTTTTTATACACCTAAAGCTTTTGCAAACTTGATTCATCATGAAAAAAACGACATGGCCTCCATTGAATATGTTGGTGTTCGTTACACTGCTGTTCCGGATTCTCTTGTGAATCTTACAGATGCTGATTACAATGCGTTTTACAATACCTACAAAAAGAACTACGAACGCGAAGATATGCGCGATGTTGAATATATTGTTTTCGACATAGCTCCTTCAGCAGAAGATACACGCACCGGACAAAACTATGTCCAAAGCCTTGTTGATGAATTTCGTATCACTGATAACATTGTAGGTTTCGTAAATGCAAATTCCGAAACACGGTATGACAGTACCTGGCTTGGTGTTGGTGAAGTTCCTGTAACACTCGAAAGCGTGATGTTTGAACAAGAGCCGGGCTATATTTACGGACCATACTTTGAAGATGGCAGTTTTAAGCTGGCTCGCCTTGTTGATGTCAACTTCCGTCCTGATTCCCTCAAAGCAAGCCACATCCTGATTTCATATGCAGGATCAATGAGAAGCGAACAAACCCGCACCAAAGAACAGGCCCAGGCACTTGCCGACAGCCTGCTTGCTGAGGTTAAAAAAACTCCTTCAAAATTGATGGCACTTGCTGCTACTATGTCAGATGATCAGAGTGCTGCCATGAATAGTGGCGACCTTGGATGGTTCCGCGATGGTCAGATGGTTCCTCAATTCAATCAGTTTGTTCTTGACAACAAAGTTGGAACAATCGGGATTGTTGAAACTGATTTTGGATTTCACATTGTTGAAGTAACCGGCAAAAAAGACCCGGCAAAAAAACTGCGTCTTGCTGTTATAACACATCAGGTCACAGCAAGCACAAAGACCTATCAGGATGTTTTTGCCAAAGCAAGTAAGTTTGCAACTGAAAATAAAACCAGTTCACAATTCAACGCGACAATCGAAAACGAAGGACTTAACAAGCGTGTTGCACCTTCACTCAGAGCCATGGCAAGCAGAATTCCCGGTATAGAAAACCCACGTCAGATTATTCGCTGGGCTTTCGATGAAAACACAGAAGTTGGTGACGTTTCTACAATTTTCGACCTTGACGATATGTTTGTTGTTGCTTTACTTACCAAAAAAGATAATAAAGGAATTCCTTCGCTGGCTGACATCAAGGAACAAATCAAGCCTCAGGTAATGAATAAGAAAAAAGGCGAAATGATTGTCGAAAAAATGAAAGCCATGAACAATGACCTGAGTCGCATTGCCTCTGAATACAATTCAGAACTGCAAAGTTTGGGCGATTTGACCTTTGAAAGCCGTATGCTTGGTGCATTTGGACAGGAAAGTAAAGTGATCGGTGAAATTTTTGCTGCAAATCAGGGCGAAAGCTTAGCGATTGCAGGTTCAAATTCGGCCTTTGCAGTAAAGCTCAACAGCATTAATAAAGCTGCTGAAACTCAATTTTTTGATCAGATCAAAAACGAGAGCAGAATGAATTTTGAAAGCAATGTGCGCAACAATGCTGCTTTCAGAGCACTGGAAAAAGTATCAAAAATAGATGACAACAGAATGTTGTTCTACTAAATTTGAAAACATGATAAAAGAGCCACACTTTTCAGTGTGGTTTTTTTTTAACATTTTTTTAAAACACTATTCGTATTCTTTAGTGTTTTTGTAATTTAGCAGAGAGTTCCCGGAGCTCAAAATCAACACAAATATTAAACTTAAAGTCTTTGCCGTGGTTCAAAAAAAGAGAATACTAAAAGTTTCACCTTTCGACGACCTATGTATTATAGGGATCAGTTCCACTGCAAAAGATTACAAACTTGCATGGCATCTGAATCAGGATTTAAAGCTCGACCTGAAAAAAATGCAAGGTCTGGATTTGCCCGACAGAAACAATGGAGTATTCTCTTTCTATTATTTTGATGAAGGAGAAAATCTGAACGTCTTTAATCTCGTTCAAAACCATTCTGATGGTCAGCGCATGCTTAATTTTAATATCCCTACAGATTTTTTACTTATTATTCGAAATCCTGTCCCTGAGAACCGTTACGATCATATCATCAGTTCAACCAGAAAAATACCCGGTGTAGTGATGGCTTTCAATATTGATATTGATGAAAACAAACAAATCGACCCAATATTGGAAATGATAGAATTCCATGAGTTCAATCTGTTGAGGGATCAAATGCCTAAAAGACTTCAACATAGAGTTGGTTGAAAAAACTTAAAATATTTTCATGAAAACAAAAATTATTGCAACCATTGGCCCTGCATCTTCTGAAGAAAAAGTGCTGTCAGAAATGGTGCTTTCAGGTCTGGACGTCTGTCGGCTTAATTTTTCGCACGGAAGCCACAATGATCACAAAAAAGTCATCGAAATTGTCAATGAGCTCAACAGCAAACATGGTAAAATGGTAAGCCTGCTGGCCGATCTTCAGGGACCAAAAATAAGATTAGGTGAGTTGCAGGAAGAGTTTATTGCACTTGTTCCCGGCGACAAGGTTTGCTTCACAAACAAGCAATGTATTGGCACACAGGAAAAGATTTTTATCAGCTATCCCACATTCGCTTCCGATGTCAGAGCTGGTGAAAACATCCTTGTTGATGATGGAAAAATGGCTTTCAAAGTTTTACACACCAACATGACGGATGAAGTAATCCTGGAATCGGTAAACGGAGGTCGGCTGTATCCACGAAAAGGTGTTAATTTGCCAGATACAGCTGTAAGTTTACCTTCATTAACCCAAAAAGACCTTGCAGACCTAAATTTCATTCTTGATGCCGGCGTTCAATGGATTGCACTGTCATTCGTAAGAAGCGCAATAGATATTCATATTTTACGCAGCAGAATAGATGCACATCCATCGATCATAAAGCCAAAAATTATAGCGAAAATTGAGAAACCTCAGGCTGTAAAAGATATTCAGGCAATTGTTGAGGCCACCGATGCAGTGATGATTGCGCGAGGCGATTTAGGTGTTGAAATGCCGATGCAAACAGTTCCAATGATTCAGAAAAACATCATCAGGCTTTGTCAGCAAGCTGGTAAGCCTGTCATCGTTGCCACACAGATGATGGAAGCAATGATCGAAAACATTCGGCCAACGCGTGCCGAGGTAAGCGATGTGGCAAATTCTGTACTTGATGGCGCCGATGCTTTGATGTTAAGCGGAGAAACCTCGGTTGGAAAATATCCTGTCGAAACTATTGCTACAATGCAGCGCATCATCAGCCAAATTGAAGACTATGAAGCCATATATCACACCCAACGCAAATACATCCCTCAGCAGGGCGAACGTTTTATAAGCAATTCCGTTTTGTACAATGCGATTGAAATGGCAAAATCAACCGAAGCCGGGGCAATTGTTGTTGTGACACATTCAGGCTACTCAGCATTTAAGCTGGCAAGTTACAGGCCAAAAGCTGACCTTTTTGTTTTTTCAAATAACCGACACGTTCTTAATACTTTAAGTCTGGTTTGGGGAGTTCAGGGCTTTTATGACGAAGCCATTGATGATGCTGAACACCTGATGCAGCGCATCAACCGACACCTCATCGACCGTGAATTTATAAAGCCAGGTGAACTTGTGATAAACCTACTCAGCACACCTGCGTGGAAAGTAGGTTCATCCAACACACTTCGGCTTGGGCTTGCCGGTGAACAATAAAACGGATTGCACTTTCAAGATACTCAATGTTGGTTTTTTTGAAAAAAAATCAATTATACGTACTTCAATACATTAATGCGCCCAAATCGTGTTGAGAAATTTATTTACAAACAAGCTGAATCCAATGTAAATGCGCTTTTTTGTATCTTCGCTCTAAGTTTAGAAAATGATTTACAAAGAAGATAATTATAACAGGCGAAGGCTGACAAGCTCCTACATCACTTCGGTGGTCAGTATCAGCCTTGTGCTTTTTGCCATCGGGCTTTTTAGTCTTGTATTACTCAACGCCCATAAGCTTTCCGACCTGATCAAAGAAAACATCGGTTTTGAAATCATCATGAAGGAAGGTGTGAAGGAGGCGAACATAATTCAGATGCAAAAGATGCTTGATGCCAACGAGAATGTCAAATCAACACAATACATCACCCGCGAAGAAGCAACAAAACGACTTGCCGAAGATCTGGGTGAAGACTTTATTAAATGGCTGGGTGAAGACGAAAATCCGCTTTTGCCAGCTATAGAAGTAAAATTCAGGGCTGTATGGGCCAATACTGACAGTCTCGAAATGGTTGAAAAGCGTTTACTTGAAAACAAAGATGTGAAGGAGGTTTATTACCAAAAATCACTTGTACATCTTGTGAATCAAAACGCCAAAAGGATCAGTATCATTTTGTTTTCTTTCAGCATTTTGTTGCTCATCATCGCTATAGCCTTGATCAACAATACTATTCGCTTATCTGTATATTCAAAGCGTTTTTTAATCCGCAGCATGCAGTTGGTTGGAGCTACAGAAAATTTTATTCAAAGGCCGTTTATCGTCAGCGGTATCATTCAGGGTTTTGCCGGAGCATTGATTGCCCTGGCTTTTCTGAGTGGAATCATTTACCTGAGTCTTGAGAATATTCCAGAACTCATGCAGCTGCAGGATTTCGAAATGATCGGCATTCTTTTTGGCGGAATTCTTTTATTGGGCATGCTTCTTACCGGAATTTCAACCTATTTTGCACTAAACAAATATCTTAGAATCAGAACCGACAAACTCTTTGCATAAGGATTCGGATTGCTGTTAAGATAAAAGCATTATTTTTGCACCAAATATTTTTCAGATGACGACAAAAAATCCTTCTCCCAAACTTCAGTCAGGCACCGATCCTAATGCCGATAAATTTGCTTTTACAAGTGAAAACTATCGATGGGTATTAATTGGTCTGGGCTTTATTGTTGTAGGCTTTCTTCTAATGGCAGGCGGAGGCTCGAATGATCCGGATGTTTTCAGTGAAGGCATTTTCAGTTTCCAGCGCCTAACACTTGCGCCACTGCTTGTGCTTACTGGCTATGTGATCGAAATATATGCCATTATGAAAAAAACCAAAGATTAGACTTCTAACCATACACTTTTTATGAGCTGGATTGAAGCACTTATCCTTGGGTTGGTTCAGGGACTCACCGAATTTTTACCCGTTAGCAGCAGTGGCCATCTTGAACTGGGGAAATATTTGCTTGGTATCGAAGCCGAAAAAAGTCTTTCATTTACTGTAGCCGTGCACGGCGCAACTGTACTGAGTACAATCGTTGTTTTCAGAAAAGATCTTTTTCAAATCCTAAAAGGTTTATTAGATTTCAATTGGAATGAATCCTGGAAGTTTGTTGCATTGATCGCTGTTTCCATGATTCCGGTGCTCATTGTCGGGTTGTTTTTTGCTGATTATGTTGAATCCTTTTTTAGCGGAAACATTCGTTTTGTAGGTTATATGCTGTTAGTTACAGCATCTTTACTGGCTTTTACTTATTTCAAAAAATCCAACGAAAGGAAAATCGGATTTCTTGATTCACTCATCATCGGGATTGCGCAGGCTGTTGCCGTTTTGCCCGGAATTTCGCGCTCCGGAGCCACCATCAGTACTGGTTTAATGCTGGGAAACAAACGTGAACTTCTTGCCCGTTTTTCTTTCCTTATGGTACTTATCCCTATTCTGGGAGCCAATCTGCTTGACGTTTTGAAAGGCGATACTGCTGAAAACTCAGGCATCGGTCTCATTCCAATAATTGTTGGTTTCGCAGCTGCTTTTGTTTCTGGTTTGTTTGCCTGCAAATGGATGATCAACATCGTCAGCAAAGGAAAACTCATTTATTTTGCCATTTACTGTTTCATCATTGGTCTCATCGCAATTTTTGTGGCCTAAGAGACTTATTTATAACCCTGAATTCTTAATGCAAATCCCTGAAAAAACTTTTCACTTTGAAGATGGTGAACTCTTACTTGTCGATAAACCTGTGGGATGGACTTCCTTTGATGTTGTGAACCACATAAGAGTGGTAATTAAACGATATTTGAATATTCCAAAGCTAAAAGTCGGCCATGCCGGAACGCTCGATCCGCTGGCAAGTGGATTGTTGATTTTGTGTACAGGACCAATGACCAAACAAATTCAAAACTTTCAGGATCAGGACAAAACCTACACCGGCACAATGCAGCTTGGACTAACAACTCCCTCTTATGACCTGGAGACTGAACCAGATGCAACTTATTCATTTGAGAACATCAGTGCAGAGCAACTGGAACAGGCCAGAATTAAATTTCTGGGAACAATAGAACAACTCCCTCCGGTTTATTCTGCCGTAAAAATTGATGGAAAAAGAGCCTTCAACTATGCGCGAAAAAGTCAGGATGTAGTAATGAAATCAAGGGTTGTAGAAATAAGTGAATTTTCGCTTACTTCTGTTGAGCTCCCTTACATAAAATTTCAGATCAGCTGCAGCAAAGGTACCTATATACGAAGTCTGGTAAGCGACTTCGGAAAAGCACTTGACAATGGAGCTGTTCTGACAGAACTCAGGCGTACACGCATTGGTGATTTCTCAATTGAAAACGCCTGGGAACTGGTTGCCCTTAAGGAAGTCATAACAGGAGTGGAGCAGGGTAAACCAGATACTGAAAATGAAAATTCGGGTTTTAAATCCCAATGAAGATTCAAAAAGAGCGTTTGTTGGTTTATGAAAAGAGATAAAATATATTTTTTTGGTTTTTTAACGTAAATCTATACCTAAATACTGATGCCTTTTTCAGCTTTTAGCTTGACTTCGCCTCGTTGTTAGGTTACCTTTGCAAACCTCACTCCAAAACATGCTTAGAACAGTTGGTGGATTTTTATAAAATCATGTTGGTAAATTAAAGATTAAGCAAATGAAACTTTCACAATTCAGGTTTAACCTGCCTGCAAATCTTATTGCAAGTCACCCCCCAAAAAACAGAGATGAATCGAGGCTCATGGTACTTAACCGCAAGGACAAGACCATTGAGCACAGAATCTTTAAAGAAATTCTTGAGTATTTCAGGGATGGTGACATATTCGTTTTAAACAATACCAAAGTTTTTCCAGCCCGTCTTTACGGAGAAAAAGAAAAAACAGGTGCAAAAATCGAAGTTTTTCTACTTCGTGAACTCAACCGCGAAAGCCGCTTATGGGATGTGCTGGTTGATCCGGCCCGTAAAATCAGAATCGGCAACAAGTTATATTTCGGCGAAGACGAGTCACTCGTAGCCGAAGTCATCGACAACACAACTTCCCGCGGCCGTACACTCAGATTTCTGTTTGACGGACCTTATGAAGAATTCAAAAAAACTATTTATTCTTTAGGCAAAACCCCTTTGCCAAAAATCCACGACAGGCCTATTGAGCCTGAGGATGCAGAACGTTATCAAACGATTTTTGCAAAACATGAAGGTGCAATTGCTGCGCCAACAGCCGGAATGCACTTTAGCAGGGAGGTCATGAAACGCCTCGAGCTTATTGGTGTAAGCTTTGCTGAAATAACATTGCATACCGGAATGGGTAATTTCCGTACCATAGAAGTGGAGGATCTTACCAAACACAAAATGGATTCGGAAGAAATGTATATTGATGAAGATAATGCACGCCTGATAAACGAAACTAAAAAACGTGGAAACAGCGTAGTTGCTGTAGGAACAACAACTATGAAAGCCCTTGAAACATCTGTCACAATTCCCGGACGTATTAAATCATACAAAGGTTGGACAAACAAATTTATTTTCCCTCCTTACGATTTTGGTATTGCAGATGCAATGGTTACAAATTTTCACATGCCAAAATCACCCATGATGATGCAGGCGGCAGCTTTTGCCGACTATGACTTCCTCATGAAGGCATACAAAGAAGCTGTGAATGAAAAATACCGCTTCTTTACTTATGGTGATGCTATGCTTATTCTATAATATTTTCATTGTTTTAGAAAGCATTGCCTTTAAAACGATGTTTTCATACTATATCAAAAGAAAAGACCCGGCTCTCGCCAGGTCTTTTCAAGTTTAACCAACACAAAACTATATGAGTATGAAAATTATAGTTTCAAAAATTTACATTGTACAATCTTTTTAATTCAAAAAGTCTGCAGCAATCTTTTGAGTATCGAATGGAATATCATCGATATATGTTTCTTCAGTCATTCTTACTGATAAACTTTCCTTATTCATTCTAATGTCCATAGCCACTTCCAGGGTATCGAACGGGATGTCGTTGATATAAGGTTCGTCCATCAACTCAAAATCGGCACTAAGGGCACAGTTTGAATGTATTGTATTTAAGATAACTGTTGTATTGAATGGGATGTCGTTGATATAGGCTTCATCCTGCATTTTAAAGTTCAGTTCGTCAGCATGCAATTGAACAATGCTGAACATTAAGGCTAAAAGTGTGAGTGTTAATTTAGTTTTCATGGTATATGTTATTAAATTCATTTTTTTAATTTGATAACCATATTACCAATATCGTGCCATGATATATATTTAATTGATATTATGTTATTTATGATTGAAATATTTTACGAAATCGGTTGCGCTGATTGTCCGAAGTAATACAATATTTGTCCGCTTGTGAACAGATATCCTGCGAATATGTCCGCTTTGTCAGTGCAAAACTAATTTGTCAGGTCAGAGAATATTGAGTCGGTTGGCATCTTGTTTCAAAAAAACAAAAAGCATTATCGTAAAAGCCCACAGACTGGAGCCTCCATAACTGATAAATGGAAGGGGAATGCCAATTACGGGTACCAAACCAATGGTCATACCTATATTGACGGCAAAATGAAAAAACAATACCGAAAGTATTGAGTAACCATAAACCCTTGCAAAAACAGAACGCTGACGTTCAGCAAGGAAAATGAGCCTCAGAAAAAGCGAGATGTACAGGCCTACAATTACCAAAGAACCCAAAAAACCCCACTCCTCTCCTACTGTACAAAAGATAAAGTCTGTGCTTTGCTCAGGCACAAAATTGAATTTTGTTTGTGTGCCATTCAGAAATCCTTTGCCACTAAACCCACCTGATCCAATCGCGATTTTTGACTGATGCACATTGTAGCCTGCACCCAGCAAATCGTCATCAAGGCCAAGCAACACGCTGATTCGGGTTCGTTGATGAGTTTCAAGCACATTTTCATAAACATACTCAACACTGATAACAAAAATTGAAGCAATCGCAAGAATACCTATCAGCGTTAAAATATTCTGAAGGTTGCGCTTGACGAAAAACAAAGATGCTCCAACAAGAATTGCCATGCCAATTATGACATAAACAGGTTCAAAATAGAGGGTAAGCAAAAACAACACTACCGCAGCAAGCCCTAACAAAAGTGGTACTCCTGACATGCCTTCGCGGTAAAAAACGAGAATGAATGCAGAAAAAACCAAGGCCGACCCTGTATCATACTGCATTAATATCAACAGAGCCGGCAATAAAATGATCGCTGCTGTTACAATTCTGGTGCGCAGCTGAGCGTATCCGATATCAAGTTTTCCGAAATACGATGCAAGGGCTAAGGCGGTGCTGAACTTTGCAAATTCTGCAGGTTGAATGGCATAACCACCAATTTGAAACCATGATTTACTGCCTGAAATGGTGGATCCAAAAACCAAAACTGCAATCAGCATCAGTATAGTGACAAGGTAAATCGGGAAAGCAAATGCATTGAAAAACTTAGGGTCAGTAAGTAAAACTATAAAAGCCAGTAATCCTCCTAGTGCAATCCATAAAAGCTGCTTTCCGTAGCGCTGCGAAAGGTCAAAAATACTTTTGTGGTCTTCATCATACACTGCAGCATACACGCTGATCCAACCTGTAATGGCAAGTGCAAGAAAAATCAGCACCGTTGTCCAGTCAATATTGGAAAAAACGCTTTTGTTGTCTCTCATAGCAGCATCAATAAATTGCAGTATTATAAATACGGTCCTCCAACTCAGGTCTTTTCACTTCACCAGTAATATATTGTTCCATCATCAGACTTGCAATAGGTGCTGCCCATGTGGAACCATAACCAGCATTTTCGACAATTACGGCAATGGCAATCGTGGGTTTTTCGTAAGGTGCAAAAGCCATAAACATTGAATGGTCTTTACCATGAGGGTTCTGCACTGTACCTGTTTTTCCTGCAGCCTGAAATGCTGTGGTTTTATAGCGCCTTGCTGTACCACCTCCTCCTTCAAAAACATCGAGCATGGCTTGTTTAACAAGTTTAAAATATTTTGCTTCAACTCCGGTTTCGATTTTTGTAGTCAGTTTTTCAGGTAGCAACTCGTTCTTCTCTCCTATTTGTTTTACAAAATGAGGCGGATAATAGTATCCCTCATTTCCTATTACGGCAGCAAGATTTGCCAATTGTAAGGGGGTAAGTAAAATTTCACCCTGACCAATGCTAAGCGACCGAACTGTTAGCGCATTCCAGCTGCCTCTGTATACTTTGTCATAATATTCCCTCGATGGGATGTTGCCCGCAACTTCAAAAGGGATATCTGTATCAAACTTGTGTCCAAGGCCAAAAGCCTTCATCATTTTATTCCAATATTCAAATGCTTCTTTTTGATTTTTAAACCTGTTGTTTGTCAGTGTATTTCTGAAAGTATTCCAGAAAAAAGGATTGCATGAATGTTCAATAGCCAGCTGCACAGACAGGGGTGAAGAATGATCATGCGTGCAACGTATTGGCTGACTGCCTTTTCCCTGACAGGAAAATTGTGTATTTTCTGTGATGGCCCCGCTTTGTAATGCTACTAAAGCATTAATCATTTTAAATGTTGACCCTGGTGGATAGGTGCCGCCGATGGCGCGGTTGATAAGCGGCTTCGATGTGTCTTTAAGCATGAGGTTGAAGTTTTCTCCCCTTACACGGCCAACCAAAAGGTTTGGATCATAGCCCGGACTGGTTACCATAGCAAGAATTTCACCTGTTGCCGGGTCTATTGCTACCACGCTTCCTATTTTGTTTTTCATCAGTTTCTCGCCATAGTACTGAAGCGCTGCATCAATGCCAAGGTGCAGGTTTATCCCTGTCACCGGAAGTGTATCATAACGTCCTTCCTGAAAACTTCCTTTATCCCTGTTATGCACATCAACCATTACAACTTTCAAACCTTTCCGTCCGCGCAAATATTTCTCATAAAAGCGTTCAATACCCGACTTTCCGATATAGTCGCCCATACGATAATGCTTATCACGTTCAAGGTCGTTGTTGTTTACCTCTCCAACATCGCCCAAAATGTGTGCTGCTATGGGTTGAGGATATTTTCTTAAAGTACGTGACTGAAAGAAAAAACCCGGATATTTATAAAGTTTTTCGACAATAAACCCATAATCCTCCTTGGATATTTGCTCCAGAAAAACAGATGGGCGATATCGGGAATGCATTCTGGCTTTTTGGAGACGCGCACGAAATGATTCAATATCGAGACGAAGGAGACGACAAAACTCCATTGTATCAATAATCTCAGCCTGTCTGGGAATTACAAGCAAGTCATAGGCCGCTTCGTTATAAACCAATAATTCACCATTTCTATCGAAAATAGTTCCGCGTGCAGGGTACTGTGTTACAAATCTCAACACATTGTTTTGTGACGAAAGCTTATAGGTTTGATCAATGATCTGCAGATAAAAAAGCCTGACAAGAAAAACGAAGCCAACCAATAAAATGATCAGGGTAATTGTGTGTTTACGAAAGGCATACTGCCGGTCGGCCATAAAGTTCTTTAGTTTTTTGAATTGCAAAATTAATGGTTCTGGCAATAGGGAAGCAAATGAATGTTATCGATTTTGAATCCTGATTGGTTTGGATACAGGTTTTCATCTAAAAGAGGAAATATTATACCCTTCATGACGATGCGTTGTTCAGTTCTAAGTCAAACAACATCAAGATGAACTTGTCTTTTAAAACGAGAATTACTTTATCATAACATGCGGTAGATAAATAGTGTATATTTGTTTGGTAAAAACAAAGCAGGTATTAAAATGAAAAGTGTTTTTGCCTTTCCTCTTAAGTCATCAGCAGGAATCGCTCTCATGGTTTTTTTGTTTGTCTTTCAAGCAAACTTTTCGGCACAAAGCCAATTGCGCTTCGAACACATCAACAAAAATGATGGTCTCAGTCAGGGAACTGTGAATGCCATTCTGCAGGATAATAACGGATTGATGTGGTTTGGCACTAATGACGGACTAAACCGTTATGATGGTAAAAACATGATTATTTACAGAAGAAACCATGCAGACAAAAGCAGTTTACCAAACAACAATATTATCAGCCTTGGACAGGATGCCTATAACAGACTTTGGGTTGGCACAATGGGAAGTGGGCTTTTCTACCTCGATCCTGTAAAAAATACTTTTCACTCTTTTAACGAGATCATCGATAATCCTGATAAAGTTGATGTTGGCCAGAGAATAAACTGCATTTTTATTGACACCACTGACAATGTGCTTTGGGCGGGAAGCAATAAAGGTGTCATTTATCTTGATTTTAAAGCCCGAAAACTGAATTTTATTGATTTCTCAGCAAAAGAATTCGATGGAGTATTTGTTGGAAATATTTACAGCCTTCTGGTAGAAAAAAATCTGGTTTGGATTGGTACTGACAAAGGAGGTCTGCTACGGCTGGATAAAAGTACAAACCAACTTATATCGGTTCCCATTTTAAATAAACTGATTTTTACTAATGATATCGGATACCGGGGAATTATAATGAATATTCTCAGAGATAAAAATGGCTTACTTTGGGTATCTACATTAGGAAACAGCGTTTTACTGCTCGACGAGATCGCGCTTACTTTGGTTAATCCTGGTTTTATTAATGAAAATCAAAATGACGGATTAAGTCCATGGATTCGCGCAATGGCAATGGTTGGCGATACTTCAATCTGGTGTGCTACCAGCGGAGAAGGTCTTCAGATCATAGATTTGGTAAGTAAAAAAATAACTTCAATTAGATTTAATGCCGCTGACTCCTATGGAATAGCTTCTAATGCTTTTAAGTCAATCTATACTGACAATATTGGCGGAGTATGGATTGGAGACAACGGACTTGGTATAAATTACTATTTTCCTGTAAGCAAAAAAATCAAAAACATAAATTATACTTCCGGCGCTTCAAGCCTGAAGTTTCAAAGTGTCAGAACAATTTACCGTGATGAAAACAAAAACCTCTGGATTGGTGGTTATGGCGGATTCAATGTTTTTGACAGTAATTTTAAACGAATTATTGTAAGTGAAAACATTGAGAATGCTTATTGTATTTACCCCGATCCATTTATTAAAGAAGAGATTTGGATTGGTTCTGAAGGCGAAGGGCTAAGAAAAATAAGCAAAAAAAACGGAAGACAATTACAGCGTTTTTTAAGTAGTACACCTGAAAAACAGGAAGGGATACTGGGTACAAGTGTTTATAGCATTCTTGATAAAAATGAAGATGAAATCTGGGTGGGCACAGAGCAAGCGTTGAATGTTTTCAACATAAAAACCGGAATCAACAAGGAAATGAAAATTGAATCAAAAGGCGAGCTTTTTAACACCAAGGGTCGTATAAGAGTGCTTTATAAAGATTCGAAAAACAGAACCTGGATTGGCACCCTAGGTGAAGGCTTAACTTTTATGTATAACAACACATTGGTGTTTAACATCTTTAAACACGATGCTGAAAATCTAACCTCCATTAGCTCCAACATAATCTATAGTATCTATGAGTCAAAAAAGGGGCTAATTTATATTGGCACCGACAACGGACTTAATATTTATGATGAGATTACAGGTACATTCAAACATATCAATACTGCTCACGGCCTGATAAATGATGTCGTTTATGGAATTCTGGAAGACGAGGAAAACAATATCTGGCTGAGCACCAACGAAGGTATCAGCTGTTATAATCCATCTACAGGCAGTTTCAGAAATTATACCCTCGAAGATGGGTTGCAAGCCAACGAATTCAATAGTGGCGCATATTACAAAGATGATGAAGGAACCTTGTATTTTGGTGGAGTAAACGGAGTAAGTATTTTTAAACCTGAGGACTTAAATGACAATCCGATCGAACCAAAAATAGTTTTTACACAGTTGAAAATCGGCAACGTTCCTGCTATTATTGATCCTCCCATTACCAATGCCACTGAAATCAAACTTGACTATTTCAATCAGTCGTTCAGACTTGAATTTGCTGCACTGAATTTCTATAAGCCAAAAAAGAACCAATATGCCTACCGCATTAAGGAAATCAGAGGCGATTGGACCTATCTGGGAAATGAAAACAGTATTGAGATTGCCAATCTGGGATATGGGACTTTTACGATAGAGGTAATTGCATCCAACAATGATGGGGTTTGGAATGAAAAAGGAATCAGCTTGAACGTAATAATTAATCCGCCATTTTGGGCTACATTCTGGTTTAGACTGTCGCTTATTTTTTTCATATCTGCTCTGCTTTCATTGTTTTTTTATTTTAGAATCAGAGGGTTGAAAAGAAATAAAAGACGACTTGAAAAAGAAGTGGATGCCAGAACAAAGGAATTGCAGGAGACAAATCTCGACTTAATGCACGAAATCAAGGTCAGAAAAAAGACGGAAGAAGAACTCAACACAGCCAATCAGACAAAGGATAAGTTTTTCTCAATTATAGCACACGACCTCAAAAACCCTTTCAATGTCATGCTTGGCCTGACAGAATTGCTCTATGAGGACTTCGGGTCTTTCACGCCCAAAGAGCAAAAAGAGTTGCTGCAAACTGTAGGCAAAAGCACAAGAGAACTCTACAATTTGCTTGAAAACCTTTTAAGCTGGTCTATGGCTCAACGCGGAAAAATTGTCTATACAACCGAAAAAATTGACCTTTCCAAAATTGTTAATGAAACAGTTTTCTTGCTTACAGAGCAAGCCAAACAAAAAAACATTGAACTTCAATCAGCTGTCAGTCCCGGATTAGCTGCTTTGGCCGATAAAAACAGCATCAGTACTGTATTGAGAAATTTTATCAGCAATGCCATTAAATTTACGCCCCTTGGTGGTTCAATTATCATTACTTCCGATGACAGTGAGGCCATGATTTCGATTTCCGTTTCCGACACCGGTGTTGGAATCAGTGAAGAAAACATACAAAAACTTTTTCGTATCGATGAGCAGTTCAAAACAACTGGTACGGCAAAAGAAAAGGGAACAGGTCTTGGATTGGTTTTATGCAGTGAGTTTATTCAGGCCAATGGAGGTGCTATCAGCGTGAAAAGCAAACTGGGAAAAGGAAGTACGTTTACTTTCAGCCTGCCAAAAGCAAACTGAAAAATGTAATTTATTGCCCGTTTGCCCATGCGGGAAATTCCATCACATCGATTCCAAAAGCAAATTTCCCCCAGAAATACATCATCAGCATAATAACAACTGCTCCCACCAGATTCAGGACAAGACCTGTTCTTGCCATTTGAAGCACACTTATACGCGAAGTGCCAAAAATGATGGCATTTGGCGGCGTTGCTACAGGCAGCATAAAAGCCATTGAAGCAGAGAGGGTTGCAGGCACCATCAGCAAAAGCGGATTGATGTTTGCCGAAATGGCAATTCCGGCAAGAATGGGTAAAATGATTTCGGTTGTGGCTGTATTCGAAGTGAGTTCGGTAAGGAATGTCATGATGAGTGAAATTGCCAGAATCACGATAAAAATATTGTATTCGGAAACCCATTTCAGCTGCTCGCCAAACCAAAGCGAAAGTCCTGATTCTTTAAATCCTGATGCCAATGCAAAGCCGCCTCCAAAAAGCAAAAGGATATTCCAGGGGAGTTTTGAGGCTGTCGGCCAGTCGAGAAGCCTGATGCCGGGTTGACTTCTGGAGGGAATAAGAAAAAGCAATACGGCCATAAAAATGGCCACTGTGCCATCGTTGATGTATTCGCGCTGTGGAAAAATATTGCTCCAGCCCGGCACACTGAAAAGACCAAAATCAAGGTCGGATCGGAACAACCATAGAAATGCCAGAACAATAAAGACCACAAAAACTATTTTTTCTTCCTGTGTGGGCTTCCCATGATTCTCAACCTGCCTTTTAAAGGTTTGTACATCGATTGAATCCCAGTCTTTTTTTCCGGGATTGAACCTGAAAAAAAGATAGAATAAGGTGATGGCAAAGATCACTACAGAAAAAGGCAGTGCAAACATCAGCCATGCTGAAAAGGAAATTTCCGGTGCTGATGGAAAATAAATATGAAAAATCCTGCTGAAAGAAAGGTTGGGAGGCGTGCCCACAAGCGTTGCCATTCCGCCGATGGAAGCGCTGTAAGCTACGCCGAGGAGCAAACCGACACTGTATTTTTTGACCCGTTCATCCGGATGCATTTCTTCGAGTTCCTGTATCACCGAAAGGGCTATCGGAAGCATCATCATAGCGGTGGCAGTATTGGAAATCCACATCGATAAAAAGGATGAAGCCAGCATAAAACCCAGTAAAATCCTCATAGGACTCACACCGGTAACAGACAAAATATTGAGCGCAATACGCCGGTGAAGATTCCATCGCTGCATAGCCAGGGCCACCAGAAACCCGCCCATAAAAAGAAAAATCACATCGTTGAAATAGGCCGATGAAACCGTTTTACCATCCATGATGCCAAACAATGGAAAGAGCGCAACCGGCAAAAGAGAGGTTATGGCCAAAGGCACTGTTTCCGAAACCCACCAAACAGCCATCAGCAGCGCCACACAAAAAGTGTAGGTCACTTTTGGGTTTTCCGGATCAAGCTCAGCGAAAAACAAAACAAACAAAATTATCAGCGGAGTAACGATAAAACTGATTATGCTTTTTGTGTTCATCAGATGGGTTTGTGGCTCAATACCTGCAAAGATAAAACTTCACAGAGCCAAACTGAACAATCAGTAATTTTTTTGCAGAGTATATTATTTCAGAACAAAATTCTCTCAAATCAGAAATAATTTTTCCTCCCGACACTAGCTGTCGCAAGGGCATCATATATTTGCCCCGTCATAAAAATCAAAAATCTTTCAATCCTTCTTTCAAACTTTAAAACACAACCCAGAAATCGTAAATCGTAAATCCGAAATCAAAAATTTCTCCCCCTATGTCACTCCAATCAAATTATCTTTTACCTTTAACCCTTCTTTACCCGGCGGCTGCTTGCATTAAAATTTTGGGCAACATTTTTTTAATTATTAAACTTAAATTCGCCAGATGAAAGAAAATATGAGCCAACCCAAGCATGCTGCCAGGCAATCACTGCTCTGGAATGCAAACTGTTTTTGGCATCTTCCTGAGACCCATCTACCTCAAACAGGAAAGATAATTCAGCCCAAAACCAGCACAACCATCAACAGCAAATATGAGCGTAGTATAGAAAAACAACCTTTCTCAGCTCCTCATGGGCGCTATCCGATTTTAGTCGTTTACAAAGGCTTACCGTATTTACGAGGGATGTTCTATGCTTTGGTGTCGAATTTCATAAATTATAACATTGTTGTGTTTAGCGGCTAGATAGCTGTCATGGCAAAAAGACACCAAAAATATGAAAATTGAATCCGTAAGAATAGAAAATTTTAGGTCATACAAAGACGAGACAATTGTTCTTGATGACTACACATGCTTCGTTGGACCAAATGGTGCCGGAAAATCAACTGTATTTTATGCTTTGAATATTTTCTTTCGACAATATAAAGACAGCAAGACAGACCTAAGCAAATTATCAGAAAGCGACTTTCATCATAAGGATACCAAAAATAACATTAGAATTACTGTAACTTTTAAAGACCTTTCAGACCAGGCTAAAGAAGATTTAGCAGACTATGTTCGACAGGATAAACTAATCGTAACCGCAGTCGCCAAATTTGACCAATCAACAGAAAAAGCAGAAGTAAAGCAATTTGGGAATAGACTTGGTATTGAAAATTTCAAGGTATTTTTTGAAGCAGATAAAGAAGGTAAAAAGGTTGGAGAGCTAAAGGAAATTTATTCAAGTTTCCAGAAACAATTTCCCGAATTGCGAAACGCTTCTTCCAAAGCAGACATGATTGAAGCACTTCAAGAGTTTGAAGCGGCTCACCCAGAAAATTGTAACCTAATTCCAAGCGAAGACCAATTTTATGGAGCAAGTCGTGGGGCAAATAGACTAGCACCACATATACAATGGGTTTTTGTTTCTGCTCTTAAAGATGCAACTGAAGAGAGCGAAGAATCAAAAACATCTGCTTTAGGTCAATTGCTAGCTAGAACAGTTCGCTCAAAAGTTAGTTTTTATGAAAAAGTAAATGAACTTAGAGCAGAAGCAAAAAAACAATATCAAGCACTATTGGACGCTGAACAGTCCGTACTTGATGATATTTCAACTTCGTTACAAAACCGTTTGGCTTCTTGGGCTCATCCGAATTTAAGTGCTAAAGTGCTTTGGAAACAAGACCCAGATAAGTCTGTAAAAGTAGAAGAACCATTTGCATATATAAAAATTGGGGAGCGTGGATTTGAAGGAGACCTTTCACGCTTCGGACATGGGTTACAGCGTTCCTATATGCTTGCACTTCTACAAGAACTTGCATTAATTGATGATGTAAATGCACCAACTTTGATTATGGGTATTGAAGAACCAGAACTTTACCAACACCCACCGCAAGCAAGGTATCTAGCCGAGACTTTACTCGAATTGTCCGAAAAAGGAGCACAACTTTTACTGTGCACACATAATCCTTTATTTATTCCAGGCGATAATTTTGATAAAATAAGAATTGTTCGAGAATATGGAAAACCAAGTCAGACAAAAATAACATCTGTTTCATATGACGAACTTTCAAAAGAACTATCTAATGTAGGTGAACGTCATTTGAAAGAATCAGGAATGGTTGCAAAACTTTATCCTTCGTTAAATCCAGTAATAAATGAAATGTTTTTCTGTAGAGTACTTTTATTGGTCGAAGGTCAAGAAGACATTGCATATATAACTTCATACCTTATTCTGACAGGTGCTATCGTTGAATTTAGAAAACACGGTTGTCACATTGTTCCAGTGGATGGCAAAAACAGATTAATCAAACCGCTTGCTATGGCGAAGCTTTTACGAATTCCTGCTAAAGTGATATATGATGCAGATACAAATAAAACTAAGGAAAATGAAGTAATTAAACATAAAAAGGATAACAGAGCAATTTTGAATCTGCAAGGTCACGACAAAGAAAGCGAATGGCCAACAGCACACATTATACAAGAAAATTTATGTTGTTGGCAAACAAATCTTACAGACACAATCAAAACGGAATTTGGTGAAGATTGGCAAAAGTATCGTGATAAGACATCAGCTTTTTACGACAACGCTGGAGACCTAGAAAAAAATCCTTTAGCGGTTGCAAAAACACTTGAACTTGCTTGGGCTGACGGTAAGCAATCAATAACATTATTGGAACTTGTTGACAGAATAATATACTATGCGAAAAGAGCCACAAACAGCTAACACGGGTTTGGCAAAAATGGCGGTTCAGAGCTCCGCAGACACATTTGTGGTTAATCAAACATTGGTTCTCCGCATCAACATTTGTGGCGAAAACCGCCAACTTCTTGTAGCTGCCAAACGTTAGACAACATTATCATAACCTGAAAAGAGAAAAAAATCATGGAAAAAACATAGACACTTGGTTTCTGGTAGTCAAAACTAATCTATTAAAATCAATCTCAGAAATCGGTACATTGTCTGCCCATTTATTGAGATCAACTTAAAGAATATGTTTTTTTTCTGACTAATTAATTTTAAGTTTTTCTGAGTTCTAGTAACTTTTGGATGTAACACTCTCTTTCATAACTAAATACAAAACAACATGGAATATGTAATTTTATGGCTTATTTTTGGAGTTGTTTCATCTATCATTGCTTCTGCTAAAGGCTATGATGGGTGCGGATACTTTATACTGGGTGTATTACTTGGTCCTATCGGAGTTTTAATTGCTATTTTCAACCCAAACAAAAAACTTTACCAAGTCAAAAAAACTACTGTCAAGAAATGCAAATTCTGTAGTTTCGATGATAATACAGATGCTCCTTTCTGCCCTGCCTGTGGACTAGATAAAAATGGATTCAATACCGATCATTATAAGAGCATTGCTTTTGAGAAAAGTCAAAAAGCAGTTTTACAATCAAAAAAAGAAGAGGAACTACAGTCAAGAACAGGCGAAAGTACTCAAGGTTTCATACAAAAACAACCTTTTACACTTGCTATTATTGTTTCGGTAATTGTACTACTTGCAGTATTGTTTTCTGTTTCCCGTTCTTGTAAGCCTACTTCGGAGCATGAAGACCAAAATGGAAAAACAGAAGAAAATTATGAGTGGTTAAGCTCTGAGTTTTCAAGTAAGCCAATAAAAGAGAAGTTCATTAAATTATATCATGACCTACTCATTTTTAAAGATGATCAAGAGTTTCAGAAAGTAGGATTTGATAAGTCACCCTATAAAAACTGGCTTGAAGAAGTCAATCGAATTGAAAAGAGTAAAAACAACAATTTTCTTCAGCTTCGAGGTGTCGAGATTATTGATTTGAGGAATCTGGCCTTACAATTTATAAGCAACAATGGAAAAGTTAATTCTATAGCCATTGAAATAATTTCAAATTTCGAAAAAGTAATTAGTGACGATTTCCCAATCACTGATACAGCTGTCATAAATAAAATCAAATCAAAATCAGAAACTGCTGCTGCTGAAGAAGCAAGAAAACCCATTACCAAATCCAATTCTCACTCTTTCAAAAACTGTTCTGCCACTTTCGATGTAAATGGGAAAATAACTAAAGCTGATGATGTTACTTTTATGATAAATAATCATGAAAATGACACATACTCTGTTTTATTCTACAGGGAATCGTCAACAAATTTTAATTTTACCTATAAGTTTGACAGGAGTTCCGGGAGACTTTATTACTATTCATGCACAGACTGTGGTTACAATGAAGAAAGCACTTTAAAAACTTCCGTCAAGCTTTCAGAAATAGCGAATGGAAAAGGAGCAGTTATCTATATCACTGTAAATAAACCATATAGTGAAATGAATGTTACAATTACTGCTTTTTAGTGATCTAACAATCAAATAAAAACCTAACAGAATGGAGTATTTAGTTATTTGGATAATTTTTGGAGTAATCAGCTCCATTATCGCCAGCAACAAAGGAAACAGTGGTTGTGGCGGATTTCTACTAGGCGCACTTTTAGGTCCGATTGGACTTTTGATTGCTTTATTTTCAAGTGATAATAAACCTAAAGTTTTTAACCCTATCAACTACACCCGCAGATGTCCATATTGCGCTGAACTTGTCCATAATGAAGCCATCGTTTGCAAACATTGCAGCAGGGATATTCCGATTGAAACTATAGCAAAGAATGAACGGATTCCAAACTCCTCAGATCAAAAAAGTCAAAACAAATCATTGAAATTTTCAAACTCTGAAAAGACATTGTTTTTTTCAATTGCATTCTTTATTGTAGTGCTAATATTGGCCAGAGTATTTATTCCAATCTACAATGAGTCGGTAGCTGAAAATGAGGAAATCAACTCACATTCATTAATAAATAATCCTGTAAAATCAATTGAATCTCAGTCTTTATTAAAAGAATCTGCGAAAACAATAAAACAATCAGAAGATATAATACAAACATTCAAGCAATTACATTCAGAACTTATGGTATTTAAATCAACGGAAGAGTTTAAAATTCACGGACTTAGTTACACTGGCCCTTATTCAGACTGGTTGGTGAGAGTAAATGATCTCAAATCTCACCAGAATGTCAACGATTTAATAAGAAAAGGAATTGTGCCTGGTGATTTAGAAGTTCTTGCAATGGAATATAAAACATCTAAAGGCAAAGAAACTGATTATACAAAGAGTATCAATATTAAAATTCAGAAAGCAATATCTTCTGAACCAACTTCCGAAACTAGAACAACCACCTCTTCGGCTGAAAAAAGTTATGATCAAATAAAATCAACACATACACTTGTTGGACGTTGGAGAGTCAGCATATCAGTTGTAAATGAATCCTATGTTTACGAGATTTATCAAAAATCAGATCAATTCGTTGGTATAGTAATCTCCAAATCAATTAGAATAGAAAACCTTGAGAAAAAGGGTCAAAAGTACTTCATAAAAAACAGTAAAGCTGGTGAATACTATACAATTAGCAAAAATAAAAAACTGGAAATATTTGACGATGAAGGTAATCTAGCATCAGCCGGTTGGTCAACATCACTCATAAAATAGTTGTTTCCATCAGTAAGCAAAACCCAAACAATAATCGTTTCATTGATTTACTTTACAAACATGAGGATGTTCATGGAAAAATTATAGAAGCATCGCTCAAACCCCCTTCAACAATATACCGAAAGGAGAAATGTAAATAGTCCAATTATCGCTCACTCAATTGGCCTAACATTTCTAACCTTCGGCATTATACCATGACAGCTTTTGGATTCATTTATAATTCACTTTGGTATTAAATGTGTAATTTTGGAGGACTTAATTCCGGGACAATGAAAAAGATTCTGCTTACATTTTTATTTGGCTTTATGGCCGTTATTGCTGTTTTTTCGCAAATACAACTTTTCGAACCTATTAATCTTTCCAACGAATACGGCCCTTCGCGGGAGCAAAGTCTTGCAGCCGATGGCAACAGTCTTTACCTTGCATGGAATCAATGGGGCGACATCATGTTTCGCCGAAGTGAAAACGACGGATTGAACTGGGGCAATAAACTTACCCTTTATTCCGGCATTGATTATGGCGCAAATTATCCTGTTGTGGCCGCATCACAAGGAAAGGTTTTTATTGCTTATTACCGCAATACAAGCGGCAACAGCCAGATTTTTATGGTTCGTTCCACCAACAACGGACAGACATTTGGAAATGAAATTCAGGTTACAAATGCCATCAGGGGTGCTTTGGTTCCTCAGATTGCAGCTTCAGGCGACACCGTGGTGATTGCTTACGAAGACCGCGATATCGGCTATAAATATCAGATTTTTGTTACTGTTTCTACCAATGCCGGACAAACATGGTCGGCACCGATGCAGATTACAAACACAACCGCCGGCGCCCGCTGGTGCAATATTGCCTTGAAAAATCAGTCGCTCTATGTGCTCTGGAACGATCAGACAGGGTCGTCCTACAATCATTTAGACCTCTTTTTCAGAAAATCGGACAACTTCGGCCAATCCTGGTCGGCGCCTTTAAACATTTCAAACAATCAGGCTTATAATGCCAGACTCAAAACAAAAGTCATTGACAATTCGCTTTATGTAGTCGTATCAGCCAATCAGGACGGGCTGCAGAGTGATATTATGCTTTACCGTTCACATAATCTTGGCGACAGCTGGGAATCGCCATTAAATTTATCTGACAACACAGGTGCTTCTTCACGGCCTGATGTTTGGGTGGAACGCAACAGTCCCGGAAACCACCGGATTTATACCGTTTGGTCCGACGACACTTACTCAGCCGACGACAGAGCTTTTCTGAAATACTCCATCGACCATGGCTTCAGCTGGTCGGATTTGATTCAGTTTTCACAAAACACTGAAGATGCCGCATGGCCCGCTGTTGTGGCGCGCAATGATGGTGCAAAAGACAATCTGTACTTTGCCTATTACCGTCCCAACGACGGAACATTCAATTATGAAGTCTGGGGCCGCAGAGCCGAAAATACGCTGGCATCTGTTGTAACACTCAGCGGCACTGTGACCGATAACAACGGACAACCCATCGCCGGAGCTACTGTTTCGTTGAGTGGTTACCTGACTTTCACAATGGAAAACGGACAATACAGCGCTGAAGTCCCGGCCGGAAACTATCATTTCAGTGTGCTTGCAGCAGGATTTCAAAGTTATGTAAACCCAAATCTGAACCTCCAGCAAAACACAACCCTCGACATAAGTCTTGTGCCGATTGTGCCGGGCAATTATCCTCCACATCTGCTGAATGCACAGATAAACAACGCCAACAGCATTCACCTCTCCTGGGATCAGCCCATAGGATTCAATTCGAAAGAGCTTTCGTATGATGATGGCGAAGCAAACGGACTTTTCTGGACGGGTTCAGCTACAGGAAATGAATTTATGGCAGTTGCTTTTCAACATGCAGAACCAATGGTGCTGAGACAACTGAAAGTATTTGCTTCCGCCGGCTCGCCCAACGAACAAATGCTGTTGTATGTTGTCGCTGATCAGGGTGGACAACCAGATGGAAGCGTCATTTTGGGCGGCCCTTACCTTGTTGATATCGAAAGTGGCTGGACAAAAGCTTCTGTCGATATCCCTGTTCCGGCCAATGCCAGATTTTATATTGCATGCCAGTGGAACAACGGCAATACTTACAAGATAGGTGGCGACCTGAATGTGCCTGATGGTTTTTCCTACTCCACCAACAATGGCGGCGTAACCTGGTACATCCACGATGAAATGGATTTCATGATCAGAGCCGGAATTGCCGACGAAGGCAAAAGCATCAGGGAATTGTCATCTGTTTCAGATAATGCCTCCTTAATTGGCTATAATACCTACCTCAACGGAAATCAGGTTGGAGAAACAAGTCCGGATTTAAACGCCAATATCCATGATGTTGCCATCGGAGAAACCCATACAGTGGGTGTTTCGGCTGTTTATGACAGTGGCGAATCGCCGCAGGCAAATTTGGAAATCACTGTTCCGGAGCCTTTACTTTTTCCTCCTTTAAATCTGGAGGGTGAACTGCTGGCATGGAACAATCTGGCTTTGAGCTGGGATGCTCCAGCCACCGAAGGTGAATGGATTCACTGGGATGATGGCGAAAATTCAGATGCGGTGGGAGGCGCAAATATTCCCATGTTTGATGCAGCCGTGCGTTTCACAACGGATGACCTGACAGCATTCCACGGACAATATCTGACAAAAATTGCAGCCTTTATTGCAACGGGCGATTGTCAGATATTCCTTCGCGTATGGCAGGGCGGAAATCAGTATTTCGCAGGCAATCTAATCCGCGAGCAGCTTATTGCATATCCGCTGTTTAATGCGTGGAACACAATCGAATTGGAGACACCGGTGCAGATTGATGCCAGTCAGGAGCTTTGGTTTGGTTACAGGATTATCAATACCGGTGGAGGTTTTCCGGCCGGAACCGACAACGGACCAGCGATAGCTTTCAAAGGCGATATGCTTCTTTACGGTTCATCATGGATCAGTATGTATTCCCAATTTGGCTGGAATATCAACTGGAATATTCAGGGATTTGTTGTGGATGCCGGAAACAAAACAACAGAAATTCCTTTGATGAGTAAGCTGGAAGAAAAACCGGTTTCCGAAAATACCGGCCCACCTGAACGTATTAAAAACAATGCCGGATTTGCAGTTTTCAACCGCAACTACAGTCATTTCAACATTTATCGCAACAACGAAATTATTGGCAATGTACCTGCAGATACTTTTGTTTTTAACGAAGATCCAAGCGAAAGCGGCGGAGGCACTTATTATGTCACCTCAGCATGGGGCGATTTTGAATCTGCGCCATCCAATACTGTAATTATCATTATTGACGATCTGGAAAATCATTCTGAGGAAGGTCATCATTTCAGTTTGTATCCAAATCCGGCCAAGCTGGAGGCATTGAATATTCAACTTGATTTGACTTCGGAGCAAAATATTTCTGTAAAACTGACAGACGCTTCTGGGCGGGAATTCCATCTTTTAGAAAATAAAATCATGGAAACAGGCACTCATCGTTTTTCGGTTTCAGCTTTGGTAAATCAACAACTGAAGTCAGGCGTGTATTTGTTGCAGGTTTCAACTTCAGAAAAGCTTTTCACAAAAAGGTTGATTCTGATCGAATAGGAATCGCTATCAGGTTTTTCGCATCGGGTGCTTACTTCACATCAATTAAAGCCCATTCTACATCTTTCGAAAACGTTAATTTGTGGAGCATGGTACACAAATTAACATTAATTTGTGTACCATGGTATAAATATTACCTATTTTTGCAAGAAAATGTTAGATGATTAACCGCTATATAACTGAAAGCATACTGGAAAGTTTAGTTCCAGGAAGGGTAACGGCCTTGTTCGGAGCACGAAGAACAGGAAAAACCACATTAATAAATTCCATTGCTGAAAGGCTTTCGGAGAAGCGCGTTTTAAAATTGAATGGAGAAGATTTGACTGTAGCCGAAATTTTAGCTTCTGGCAGACAAGAGATATTGGAAAATCTGACAAAGGGTTACGATTATGTTATTATTGATGAGGCTCAAAGCATCAGCGGAATTGGTAAAAATCTGAAGTTGCTGATTGACACCAGACCTGATCTGTCAATATTAGCAACTGGTTCAGCCTCATTCGATCTCAGAAATCAAATTGGCGAACCTTTAACCGGGCGATCTGTTTTCTTTATGTTGTATCCCTTTGCATACGGAGAATTGGGACTTGATTATCTGCAAAGCCAGAAATCCCTGTCTGAAATGCTAATTTTCGGGGCATATCCACAGGTCTTTCTGAGTACTACTACCAAGGAAAAAAGACTGCTGCTTGAAAATATAAAAAATGGTTATCTACTCAAGGATATTTTAATTTTGGATAATCTCAAAGATAGTTTGTTTGTAATGAATCTGTTGCGTTTAGTCGCTTTTCAGATTGGCAATGAGGTTTCTTTTAATGAATTGGCCGGTCAGTTGGGAACTACAGTAAAAACAGTGCAACGCTATCTGGAAATACTGGAAAAGACCTTTGTGCTTTTTCGCTTAAATGGTTTTAGCCGAAACCATAGGAAAGAAATAACAAAATCGCCACGCTATTACTTTTGGGACAATGGAATTCGGAATGTTATCATCAATAATTTCAGTCCACTTGAACAACGTGATGACGCAGGAAAACTCTGGGAAAACTATTGTGTAGCTGAAAGGGTAAAAAAACAAGTATACCGACAGACATTTTCTGACTTCTATTTCTGGAGAACCTATGACCAGCAGGAAATTGACCTGATAGAAATCACAGATGGTAAAATGTCAGCCTTTGAGTTCAAGTGGGGCGTCAAAAAAGTGCGTATTCCAAAAGCTTTTCAGGATCATTATTCAGATGCAGATTTCCAGGTGATCAACAGAGAAAACTTCATCGATTTTCTGCAACTCGCGGATTGAGTCATTCTTAATAAATGTGTTTTGGCTCACACCCCCAAAGCTCCTTAGCAGTAAAACAAGCATTCAGTCTTATTCATTGACTGCTTTTGGTGCCAGGTATTTATTGTAAAGCAACAGTCCGATGATGGTTACAACTCCGATCATGCTAAAGATAAACCAAAGCAATCCAGGCCTTTGCAGACCGTCAACGAAATAAACATACATCGTTGCACCCAGAATACCGCCCACGCCGCTTCCAATCACACCATACAGGAAAGAGTAGCCCAGATAAAGCG
>JAGXRB010000210.1 GCA_018336075.1 Bacteroidota bacterium | reverse complement strand
AAATCAAACAAACATATCTGTCAATCAGGCAGTAAAGCAAATCAACAAAATGTATGAGCTTGTTTTCCAATACGCAAACGGAAAAAATCAAAAGGTTTTACTAAAAAACAATCCAACCCAAGAACAAATAATGAAAATAATTAACAGCAAATTTTGAAAATGGGTGTCCTATCCGGAAAACAGGAGAATTAAACTGCCTTTGTGACGAATCAAACTTTTTCTCTGTTACATAAACGCCTGTATTCCATTGCAGTATAAATTAGTATTGACATCCAGAAAAAACCTGCTGGAATGCGGACTTTATTTTTATCTTTACAAATTAAACATGTAGTTGATGGAAAGCAGGTGGATAGTAAAGCAACAAGGTGATATTGAGGTCGTACGAGAACTGATGGAGGTGCTGTCGGTCGACTTCAACATTGCCACTTTACTTGCCCAACGCAGCATCACAACATTCGAAGAGGCGAAATATTTTTTTAGGCCTGATTTTGAACAGCTGCATGATCCTTATCTTATGAAAGATATGGATAAAGCAGTCGAACGTGTTTTGCGTGCAATCGAAAAGAGTGAAAAGGTACTTGTTTACGGCGATTATGATGTTGATGGAACAACTTCTGTAGCGCTGGTTTATTCCTACCTTAAAAAATATTTCAAAAAAAGGATTGAGTTTTACATCCCTGATCGTTATGAGGAAGGTTATGGAATTTCATACAAGGGAATCGATCATGCTGCCGACAGTGGTTTCAATCTGGTTATTGCCCTTGATTGTGGCATCAAGGCGGTAGAAAAAATAAAGTATGCAAACGAACGGAATGTTGATTTCATCATTTGCGATCACCACAGGCCCGGTGATGTTTTGCCCGATGCAGTTGCTGTTCTTGATGCAAAACGTCTGGATTGTTCTTATCCTTTCAAAGAGCTGAGCGGATGTGGTGTAGGGTTTAAACTTATTTCTGCTTTGGCTTCAAAACAAAATGAAGCCTTCGATACCTTGTTGCAGTATCTCGATTTGGTTGCAATAAGTATTGCTGCGGATATTGTTCCAATCACCGGCGAAAACAGATTTTTAGCATACTATGGCCTTAAGCTTATCAACAGCGATCCAAGGCCTGGTCTGGAATCAGTACTTAGATATTCCCAGGTGCTGCGCAGAGAAACACAGACAGATCAGTTGCCATTGGCCTTTAATAAAGAGCTGTCGATAAGTGACTTAGTTTTTTTGATCGGGCCACGTATTAATGCCGCAGGTCGTATTGAAAGTGCTTGTGATTCAGTAAGATTGCTTCTTGCCGATAAAATGAGTCATTCGGATAAACTGGCGCACGCCATCAATGATCTCAATACTGAACGACGCAGCCTCGACAATCAGATAACGGAAGAAGCGCTGGCAATGATCGAAAACAATCCTGATCAGAAAGATGCAAAAAGCACCGTGCTTTTCAATGAAAACTGGCATAAAGGCGTCATCGGGATTGTGGCTTCCCGACTTACTGACACCTATTATCGTCCAACTATAATTCTTACCAGATCTAATAATCTTATTACGGGATCAGCCCGTTCCATCAAGCATTTTGATGTGTATGATGCTATTGATCATTGTTCAGATTTATTGGAGCACTTTGGCGGACATAAGTATGCTGCAGGCTTATCACTCAAGATAGAAAATCTTGAACTATTCAAAAAGAAATTCAATGATTTTGTTAGTAATACAATCAATGATGAGATTTTGGTGCCCGAAATAGAGATTGACACCTATCTTAACTTTAGCGATATTACCCCAAAATTCATGCGGATATTGAAGCAGTTTGCTCCTTTTGGTCCGGGAAATTTATCTCCGGTCTTCAGAACAGATAATATCATTGACTCTGGTCGTTCGCGCATTGTTGGCAAAAACCATCTGAAACTTGAACTCATTCAGATTGATTCGCGAAGTGAACCCTTTTCTGGAATTGCATTTCAGAAAGGCGATAAATATGACGCTATAAAGAGTGGAGTGCCTTTCAGCATCTGTTACCATCTGGAGGAGAATGAATGGCAGGGAAAAACTAACCTGCAGCTGAATGTAAAGGACATAAAACCAAATTACGAATAAACTTTTCTTCATACATTCATCAATAAGATTTGAAAAAGCCGCTTATTTAACAAAATAGGCGGCTTTTTTTGTTTGTTGAAAAGCCTCGCATCTTATACAAAAGTGAATTATAGATGAATCCAAAAGCTGTCAAGGTATAATGCCGTTGGATAGAAATGTTAGGCCAAGTGAGTGAGCGACAATTGGACTAATACATTTCTCCTTTCGGTATTATTTAATAGGATTTTTTCCTTTATTGCAAAATGCTAAATAGTAGTACTTTATCCGTTGAAAACCGGATAATACCGCATATATCCGTAACTATGCGGTAACTATCCGACTAACCTTATCGAGCCGACATAATTTTGCCTCGTCAATCATTCAAATAACCTAAACTTAAAAACTTGAAATCATGACAACATTAAGAAACTCCGTACAACTGATCGGAAACACAGGTGCAGACCCTGAAGTAAAATCTTTTGGCAGCGATCGCAAAGTGGCGCGATTTAGCATGGCAACAAGTGAGTCTTACTTAAATGACAAAGGCGAAAAAATCGAAGAAACCCAATGGCATCGTTTGGTGGCATGGGGTAAAGTGGCGGAAAGGATTGAAAAATCCGTGAAAAAGGGTCATTATATTGCTGTGACCGGAAAACTGGCAACAAACAACTGGGAGGATAAGGATGGCAACAAACGCCAGACGGTGGAAGTTGTAATCAATGATTTTCTTGATTTCAGTAGTTTTATCTCCTCCAAGGAATCATAATGGAATTACGATTCAGCGCAAATCGTTTTCACTTCTATTTTGGCTGAAAAAAAATGTACGCAGCTTTTTTGCTGCGTGCATTTTTAATTTTATTAACCAGATGTTAAAGCGGATTTGCTGTAATCTTGGTTTTGTATTTAACTCTGACCGTAAAACTAGCCTCGTCAACATCTGCCTGGCCTTGCAGTGTCACATTGAAAACCTCTTTGCTGTCGAGAATCTTTTGAAGATTGGTCCACTGACTGTTTTCGTTTCCAAGCGTGAGTTGCTTGCCCTGAGTCAGACTTTCGTTCGCAAAACTCCAGACAGCTGAAGTAAAGTTTGTTGCGCTGGCAGTAAGATTGGCTGTAACCAGCAAAATCGGAGAAGGATTGATTGTGATAACTTCTGCTGTCGCCTCAATAATCTCAATTTTTTTTATCTTTTCCGCATACTTTGCAAATTCAGTATCCGAAAGCGGATCAATTGTAGCTGTTTCAAAAAACGTACCGTTTATGTCAGCTTTGAGGCTGGAAGGTTGAATCTGAACAGGAAGATCAGTGGAAAACTCAGCTTCGAATGTCACATCAGCAAGGCTTTTTATCTTTTCGCAGCCAGAAAATATCAGGCTTGCAGAAAAAAGAAGAAGTAAACTAAATCGTTTAAAATTTTTCATATCAGTTATATTTTAGTGATTGGATAAAACAAAAGTACAACATAATTCAAGTGAAAAAAATAAATTTTTCACCCTTCCTGGTTGTAAATTGATTTCAGAATAACCAAATTGAATTCAAAGACTGGTTTTGTGAAGCTGCAAAAACTGTTTTGAACTAATTTTCATTGTAGAATAAATGTAAGCATTTTAACGTGTTGCAACAACCACAGCTCTTTTGAATCCTTTTACAGTTCCTGCCAAATTAAACACCTCAGCATGAATTACATAGATTCCGGTTGGAACTTTGCGACCACTTTCATCCAAACCGTCCCAACTAACAGCCCCTTCCTGTGATACGAGCATGCTCTTAACGAGATGTCTCACTTTTTGGCCTGAAGCATTAAAAATATGGATGTTCAGCGTGTAGCCTGCTTCTTCAAAACGGTAACGGATGCTCGTTACATCGTCACGTCCATCGCCATCGGGTGAGAAAATTTCCGGATCAACGGATAATTCACCTTCACTGGTTTCGTCTTTTACGAAAACAGAATTCTGATAACCGGGTGTAGCAAAACCAACGGTCTCAGCCGCCGAATGCCAGTTGTTATTATCGGATGACGGACGATCGGCCGAAATGCGTTCAAGTGATACGCCCTTCACATAATTGAGCAAAGGAAAATGCATTTTTTCATGATAACTGAAAGCATCAATTACCTGACCTGCTTTTGAAACCAATATTGCAGTTCCAGACTCATTCGGATATACCGGAAATTGCGCCATTTCAACAAAATTATCTGTTGAGGGTGAAAAATAAAAGTTTGTTACCATAGCCGATGAAACGGTCAGCAACATATAAGTGCCCGGCATAATAAGTTTTGTACTACTGATAATATCGCGCAAAGTGGTGTCTGGCGGATTGGGAATAGTTTGTCGAACAGCACCAAGCCGAAGATCTTCCAAATTTATAATCTTGGTGCTTCGGTTATAAATTTCAACAAAATCATTCCCATTATTATAGGGATTGAATAAAATCTCATTTATAACAATATCATTTGGCTCAACTGGAAAAGGAACGCCAAAGCTTACGATAGTTCCTTGTAAAACCGGTCTGCCGGCACAGTTGAGCACCTGCGGACTGATAGAAAGTTGATAAATTGTCCCCATCGCAAAGGGTTCAGCAAAAATTAGTTCCACAAAAGTTGGGTCGGCAGGATTGGTTTCTGCAGATTGCGGATTGATATTGCCTGGTGAAAGTGTGTAGGCAGAAGAATTTCCAAGGCTCACCTGATCCATTTGTTGATCGAACCATATTTGAATGATATTTTCTGAAACCAGTTTCATTGTTTCTGGCTTTGGACGGGCATCGCTGACAGCAAAAACAGAATTTACCTGTCCGGGTGTGCCACCGCTTGGATGATTGGAGGCTGTCCAATTGTTGCGTCCGCCACACGGGTTTGTAGGGTCTTTTTGTTCAAGCGTCCATCCCCCATCCTTTTTCTTAGCATCATTGTACCATGCATCGGTGTATGAAACTGTCGAAATGAGGATACCTTTATCGCTGATCAGGCTTAGGGAGGCGCCGGAATTGGCAAGTTGAAAACTACTGAAACCAAAAAACGATCCAAAGGATTCAAGCGATGGCCTTGCATTTTCATGGGCCAGAATTACAAATCCACTGGCTGCAATTTGAATAGAACCAATAACGCGTTCTCCTGTTCCTATAAGCAACTTCCAGTTGTTGAGATTGATGGGTATGTCGGAATTATTATAAAGTTCAATAAATTCCCATTCAGGCAAACCCACAACAGGGCTTGGATCAGCCATTATTTCATTAATCACAACATCGTTTGGTTGTGCTTCGTAATAGCTAATCTGTACATTTGTTTGTGGCATAATGTTACCTGCCAAATCCTCTATATTACTTATGCTGAGGTTGTAGATCCTGCCGTTATCCAATGGAGCAGCCAGCTGCAAAACTGCCTGAGCAGCCGTAGCACCTTGAGCAACCGATGCCGGATTTCCTATTTCCTGATCTATAGAATAATTGGCAACATTTAACAAGTTTCCTGCACTAATTGCCTCATTAAAAATCAACCGAATTGAAAATGGGTCAGTAGCTGTTGCACTAATCAGCTGTGGAGGTTCGTTGTCGATAATCTCCTGATTGATAAAGATATTATCGTAATACATTCGTGTGCTGTTACTTATTGTGAACTGACCCAAGAAACCAAAATGGCCTCCGGGATTAAAAGTGTTGTCAGACCCTGATGCCTCTATGGTATAAATTCCCGACCCCGTCTGGTCAGCATAAATAGTCCATTGGCCCTCCGTAGTACGAACCACCTTTATATGAATAGCAAAAGCAGCTGCAATGAGGCCGTTTGTTCCACGGCAAATACTTGTGTTTTGAGCTCCCTGCCTTTTGAAAAGCTCAATAGCATCAAGACTTCCGGCTTCTCCAAAGCGCAAGTAGTAACCATTAAGAGGCCCACTAAGATCAGCCTGATCACTTGCAAGAAAAACATCGCTGTAGTTACTTCCTGAAGGAGCGAAATTAAGTCTGATCCAAAAACGCCATTCAACATTCCCGCCGGGATTGTTGTATGGCGTGCTGAGCCACGCAGTGCCGGCCTCTGAAGCATTCAGCTGAAGCTGGAAACTGCTGTTAACAATGTACTTTTCAGCCGTTCCTGTCCATGCAGGGTTTTGGGTGAAATCACCATCGCTGAAGTCTTCGAAAAGCTGTGCATTCAGCAGAAGTGGAATAAATAGAAAAACCAAAAGTGAGCGCCTCATTATTTTATATTTTTGCACCGCGTTGAAAGTGTAAATGTAGAAAAAAATTAGACTCAGAAGAATCAATGAAAATAGCTGTTGTAGGAGCCACCGGTTTGGTAGGCCAAAAAATGCTCCGCGTACTTGAAGAACAAAAGTTGGAAGTTACAGAATTAATTCCTGTTGCCTCAGCCAAATCAGCTGGAAAAACGGTTTTATTTAATAAAAAAAATTGGCTTGTAATTACAGCTGAGGAGGCAATTGCAATGAAACCGCAAATAGCCCTTTTTTCTGCAGGTGGCTCGACCTCACTGGCGTTGGCTCCTCGTTTTGCGGCTGTTGGAACTATTGTTATTGATAATAGCTCTGCATGGAGAAAAGATCCTGCTGTGCCACTTGTTGTGCCTGAAGTGAATGCACACGTGATAAAAGAAACGGATCGGATCATTGCCAACCCCAATTGTTCGACCATACAAATGGTTATGGCACTTGCCCCACTTCACCATGCTTATGGCATTAAAAGGCTGGTAATTTCAACATATCAATCCGTTTCCGGAAGTGGTGTTATCGGCGTCAGTCAGCTCGAAAATGAACAAAATGGACAGTTTAACGGACAGAAAGCCTATCCGCATCAGATCCATATGAACCTTATTCCCCATGGAGGCGACTTTGACGAAAGCGGCTACACCAGCGAAGAGCAAAAACTTGTTTTTGAAACCCGAAAAATTATGGAGGCCCCTGATATTGCAATCACTGCAACTGTTGTGAGGGTGCCGGTTTCAGGAGGCCACTCAATGGCTGTTAATATCGAGCTTGCAAACGAATATGCTATTGAAGATGTGCGCAAGCTTCTCCAAAATAGCAATGGTTTATCTTTGATGGATGAACCTTTAAAGAATGTTTATCCAATGCCATTGTTTGCTGCTGACAAGGATGATGTTTTTGTTGGACGTATCAGACGGGACGAAAGCATTCCAAACGGACTGAATATTTGGGTAGTTGCCGACAACCTTCGTAAGGGTGCTGCAACAAATGCTGTTCAGATTGCTGCATGGCTGATTAAAAATAAATTTTTAGACTGACGCTGTGAAAGTATACCACGAAATAGAAAGCTTTGGAGCTGTTAAAAATGCCATTGTTACCGTTGGCACCTTTGATGGAGTGCACCTGGGACATCAGGCGATTTTCCACAAGATGATTCAGGATGCAAAGGAAATCGGAGGTCAGACGGTGGTGATAACATTTCATCCGCATCCACGCCTGGTTCTCAATATCGATAGCTCCAGCCTGCGGTTTATTACTACTCAGGAAAAGAAACTTCAAATTCTTGAAAAAATTGGTATCGATCATGTGATAATCATTCGTTTTACCAAAGAGTTTTCGCGCACCAGTTCAGAGACTTTTATCAAAGAGTTTATCGTTGAAAAAATTAAACCCGCACGCCTGGTGATTGGCTATGACCATCATTTTGGAAAAAACCGAATGGGTGATTTTAAACTTTTATATGATCTTAGCCTGAAATATCATTTCAAGGTTGAGCGCATCCCTGCTCAGGATGTTGAAAACATCTCAATCAGCTCCACAAAAATCCGCAAAGCCCTCGAATCTGGCGATGTGAAAAAAGCCAACAGACTCTTAGGATATGAATATACTATTTGTGGAACCGTTGTTCATGGCAACGCCCGCGGAAGAGCTATGGGATTTCCTACTGCAAATATTGAAACAGATCCGCAGTTTAAACTGATTACCTTTTGTGGTGTTTACGCCTGTCATGTTGAACACAAGGGAAAACGTTATGCCGGAATGGGCAATATTGGCTACAGGCCTACAATTGGCAATGACAGCCTGACTATAGAGGTGAATATTTTCGATTTTAACGAAACAATTTACGGTGACGAGATTTGTATCAGCTTTATGGACCGAATCCGTGATGAAGAGAAATTTGAAAGTCTTGAAGCTTTAAGCCGTCAACTTGTTATTGACCGCGAAAAAGCAAAGGCCCTGCTTGAAATTTAAACAAAGGGCTCTAAATCCTGACAAGATTTCCTATTCCAAAAAAATATTGCTTGTTATCAATTCTTTTCTGGTAGTAAAATCAATACCGGTAAATTGATTTTTCTGACCACAAACTTATTGAAAGTCAATTAGCTGGTTTTTTCAAAAATTTCCCCTATTTTTGTTGACGGAATCTAATGATTATTAATAAACACCATGTTCTATGAAGAAGACATTTATTGCCTTTCTGGCCATCATGATCGTTGTATTGGCCCCTTTGAGCAGCAAAGCCTGCACCAATTATCTTGTAACTAAAGGTGCATCGGTCGACGGATCAACAATGATTACCTATGCTGCCGACTCACACGTTTTATATGGAGAACTCTATCACTGGCCTGCCGGCGAACATGCTGAAGGCACGCTGATGGATATTTATGAATGGGACACAGGTAAATATCTTGGAAAAATTAAACAAGCTCCGCGCACCTACAATGTTGTCGGAAATATGAATGAGTTTCAGGTTGCTATTGGCGAAACTACTTTTGGCGGCCGGACCGAGCTGGTTGATACAACAGGTATTATGGATTATGGAAGCCTTATCTATGTTACCTTGCAACGCGCCAGATCAGCACGCGAAGCCATCAAGATTATGGCAGAACTTGTTGAGGAGTATGGCTATTATAGCTCAGGTGAGTCATTCAGTATTGCTGATAAAGACGAAGTATGGTTCATGGAGCTTATCGGCAAGGGAACCAATATGAAAACCGACCGCAAAACAAAGCAACAATCTAATGCCAACAAAGGTGCCGTTTGGGTTGCTTTGCTTATACCCGACGGATATGTGAGTGGTCATGCCAATCAGGCACGCATCATGAACTTCCCGATTGCTGACGGAAAAAAGTCAATCACATCCAAAAATTTCGATAAAATATTTGATACAAATGTTGAGGTGGTATACTCCGATGATGCAATAAGTTTTGCCCGCAGCAAAGGTTGGTTTGTTGGCGATGATAGCCAGTTCAGTTTTTCTGACACCTATGCTCCGGTTGATTTTGGCGGTGCCCGTTTCTGCGATATGCGTGTCTGGACTATGTTTAACAAAGTTTCAGATGGTATGGATAAATATTGGGAGTATGTAAAAGGTAATATCCGTCACGAAGAAAAGTTTGAAGACGGCCGTCCGAACCCAAACAAATATGCCACCAACCGCATGCCACTTTGGGTGAAGCCTGAAAAGAAGATTTCTGTTAACGATATGATGATGTATATGCGCGATTATTTGCAAGGTACAGAACTTGATATGAGTCAGGATTTTGGAGCTGGCCCTCATCAGGTGCCTTATCGCTGGCGTCCGCTCACCTGGAAAGTTGATGGCATTACTTACGTCAATGAACGCGCAACAGCCACACAACAAACAGGTTTTTCCTTTGTTTCTCAGTCACGCACATGGTTGCCTGATGCCATTGGCGGAATCATTTGGTGGGGTGTCGACGATGCAAATGCTTGCGTTTATATGCCTCTGTATTCAAGTATGACAACGAACCCGCACCATATTGAACGTGGAAACGGAAAATTGATGGAATGGTCTGAAACATCGCTTTTCTGGATTACCAATATGATTTCGAATTTTTCATACACCCGTTACAATATGATTCAACCTGATGTTATTGTAGTGCGTGATGGCCTTGAGAAAATGTTCATTGACCGCACAACTTCGGTTGATGCTGCCGCATTGAAAATTTATGAGCAGGATAAAAATGCCGCAATTGCTTTTCTTACAGATTACAGCACAGATCAGGTTACCCGCACATTTCACTCCTATAAAACCCTTTATCAGGAGTTATTTATGAAATACATGGACGGTAACGTAAAAACAAGAAATCCCGGTCATCAAAACCCACATGTGAAATTTCCAGGCTACAGCGAACAATTCTTGCGCAAAGTAGTCGAAGAAACTGGTGATAAACTGAAGATGACAGGTGGCGAAGGCCATTAAAAGTCTCGAAAAGTCTTTGAAAAGGAATCCTTCGGGGTTCCTTTTTTTTGACCGCTTTTTCGAGGACTAACTGAGAGGACAAATTTTTTGTTTGCTTGAAATTGTTGATCTTTGCTGAAACATTCAATCGAAAATTATGATTAAAAACATAGCACTTGTTGCCCATGACAGTCGGAAAAAAGACATGGTGGAATGGGTGGAACACAACCGCGAAAAACTTGACGGTCATAAAATATTTGCAACTGGTACAACAGGCAAGTTGATTTCTCAGGTTCTTGACAACGTAACAGCACTCAAATCCGGCCCACTTGGCGGTGATCAACAAATGGGCGCTTTAATAGCAGAGGAAAAAATTGATTTTATGATCTTTTTCTGGGATCCAATGACGAGTCAACCGCACGATGTAGATGTGAAAGCCTTGCTCAGGATGACCGTTCTTTACAATGTTCCGACCGCATGCAACAGATCAACTGCAGATTTTCTTATCACAAGCAATTTGTTTTCCGACATGGAGTATAAGCCCGAAAAGCGCGACTACTCTGCTTATCTTGCCAGAGAGGTTAAAAAAAATATTGCTGAAACCAACTTTGATTAAAACAGGATTTCGCTACCTTGCAAACACTTTGCTTACTTTTGCATTTACAGAAATAATCATTCTTTATATATTTTGTTGACCCATGACACATCACACTCAGCATAAATTTGCCCTGATTGGAGCGGCCGGTTATATAGCCCCCCGCCATATGAAAGCGATAAAAGATACAAACAACGATCTTGTTGCTGCGCTTGATCCTTTCGACAGCGTTGGTATTATTGACAGTTATTTCCCAAATGCACATTTTTTTACTGAACCAGAGCGCTTTGACCGGCATCTGGACAAGCTCAGACGAACAATTACCAACAAAGTTGACTATGTAAGTATTTGTTCGCCCAATTACCTTCATGATGCGCATATTCGCATGGCTTTGCGCAACGGAGCGCATGCAATTTGCGAAAAACCACTGGTTCTGAATCCCTGGAATCTCGATGCACTTGCCGAAATTGAAAATGAATCCGGAAAGAAAATCTATACAATTCTCCAACTAAGACATCATCCAGCCATAATTGCTCTGCGTGAAAAGGTACAGCGTTTGCCAGCTGACCACATTTTCGATATTCAACTGGAATATATTACATCGAGAGGAAGCTGGTATCACCGTTCATGGAAAGGAAACATTGAAAAGTCAGGTGGTATTGCCACAAATATTGGCGTTCATTTTTTCGATATGCTTACATGGATATTTGGAAACCCAACAGAAAATATTGTCACAAATTATGCTTCTGACAGGGCTTCCGGCAAGCTAAAGCTTCAACAGGCCAATGTAAACTGGTTTCTCTCTATCAATTCGGAAACCTTACCCAATGAAGTAAAAATGAAAAACAAAAGCACTTACCGTTCATTAAGCATCGATGGAGAAGAATTTGAATTCAGCGAAGGCTTTACCGACCTGCATACCGTCAGCTACAATAACATTCTCTCTGGCAATGGCTATGGACTGGAAGATGCACGCGCCTCGATCAATATTGTCCATGAAATAAGAAAACAAGTGAGATAATTCTCCTTTAATTTAACAACTTCTTTGAGTCTGAATGCTCTATCAGACTACTTCTTTAAATTTATTACGCAAACTATAACTTATGAAATACGATCATTTCCTCGAAACAATTATCAAAGTCTCCATAGAAGCCGGTGATGCCATCATGGAAGTTTATGCTACAGATTTCAGTGTAAATCTGAAAACAGATAACAGTCCGCTAACGATGGCTGATACACGTGCCAACGATATCATCTTAGGGGTTTTAAATCAGACAGGCTTACCGGTAATCAGCGAAGAGGGCCGTCATATTCCTTTTCATATCCGTGAAAACTGGGAAACTTTCTGGCTTGTTGATCCCCTCGATGGTACCAAAGAGTTTGTAAACCGCAATGGTGAATTCAGCGTAAATATCGGTCTGATTTCTGCAAAAAAACCTGTCTTAGGAGTTATTTATGCACCTGTAGATGACATTTTATATTTCAGCGATAGCGAAGGTGCATGGAAAATTGAATTCGCAAAAGGCATTGTAAAGGCAAACAGCGATGTTGCAAACTTGAAACGTGCCGGATTCAAACTGCCTCTTGAACGCGGGGACAATGATTACACAGTTGTGGCAAGCCGCTCGCATCTGAATCCTGAAACCACCGATTTTATTAATAAGATTAAGCACGAACACGACAGCCTCCGAATTGTTTCACGTGGCAGCTCTCTTAAAATGTGCATGATCGCGGAAGGTAAAGCCGATGTTTATCCCCGTTTTGGTATTACATCTGAATGGGATACCGCTGCTGGTCATGCTATCGTGATGGCTGCCGGTGGCAGGGTAGTGCGGATGGAAAATAAAGACATAGAACTGTCCTACAATAATCAGGATCTGGAAAACCCATCATTTATGGCGTTGCGTCCGAAAAAACAAAATCAACTTTAGTTTTCCAGACTTTTCGCATACAAATCATTCAATACCAAACCGGCATTATTGCCGGTTTTTTGCTTACTTTGCACTTTGTTAACACAGTACAGTTCTAACATATGAACAATCTTACCATCAATAATCTGCGCGAACTTGAAGCTGAAGCCATTTACATTATTCGTGAAGTGGCAGCCTCATTTGAGAAACCCGTGATGCTATATTCTATAGGCAAAGACTCATCCGTGATGGTGAGACTTGCTGAAAAAGCATTTTATCCGGGTAAAGTTCCTTTTCCTTTGATGCATATCGACAGCAAATGGAAATTTCGCGAAATGGTTGAATTCCGCGATCGGTATGCAGCTGAAAACGGTTGGGAGTTGATTGTGGAATCCAACCTTGAAGGCTTTAAAGCAGGAATAGGACCATTTACCCACGGCAGCAAAGTACATACTGATTTGATGAAAACTCAGGCTTTACTGCGGGCTTTGGATAAGCACCGATTCGATGCAGCTTTTGGTGGCGCACGTCGTGATGAAGAGAAAAGCCGTGCCAAAGAACGCATTTTCAGTTTTCGCGACAGATTTCACCAATGGGATCCAAAAAATCAACGCCCCGAACTATGGGACATCTTCAATACACGTGTGCACAAAGGCGAATCTATCAGGGTTTTTCCCATCAGCAACTGGACCGAACTTGATGTCTGGCAATATATCCGGCTTGAAAAAATTCCAATCGTTCCATTGTATTTTGCAAAAGAACGCCCCATCGTTGAGGTTGATGGCAACTTGATCATGGTCGACGACGAACGTATGCCAGCTGAATTGGCAAAACAAGCGAAAATGCGCAAAGTACGTTTCCGCACACTCGGCTGCTATCCGCTCACAGGTGCCATCGATTCTGAAGCCGACACAATCGAAAAAATCGTTGAAGAAATGATGACCGTCACCAAAAGTGAACGCACAACACGTGTAATCGATTTCGACCAGGAGGGAAGCATGGAGCAAAAAAAACGAGAAGGATATTTTTAAAAAACACCTCAAATTTTGAATTTTCCAACCTGGCAACACAATAACATCTAAAAGAATGACAACACTCAAAGATATAAATGCCTTTCTTGATGAGGATCAGCAGAAAGATTTACTGCGGTTATTGACTGCCGGATCTGTTGACGACGGAAAAAGCACGCTGATTGGCCGCTTGCTCTTCGATAGTAAAAAAATCTATGAAGATCAGCTTTCGGCGCTCGAACGCGATAGCAAGCGTATTGGTCATGCCGGAGAATTTACAGATTATGCTTTGCTTCTGGATGGTTTGCAGGCCGAACGCGAGCAAGGAATTACAATCGATGTGGCTTACCGCTATTTTTCAACAAACAAAAGAAAATTTATCATTGCGGATACCCCTGGTCATGAGCAATATACCAGAAATATGGTCACCGGAGCCAGCACAGCCAATCTGGCAATTATTCTCATAGATGCCAGAAAGGGAGTGATAACACAAACCAGAAGACACACTTTTCTTGTGTCACTGCTTGGAATAAAACATGTGGTTTTGGCTGTAAATAAGATGGACCTGATGGATTACAGCGAAGAAGTCTTCAACCAAATTGTCGGGGATTATAAAAGTTTCGTGACACGTCTTACCATTCCCGACATTTATTTCATTCCCCTTTCAGCCCTGAGAGGTGAGAATGTGGTCGAAAACTCTGACCTTATGCCTTGGTATAAGGGTAAAAGTTTGTTGAATTATCTCGAAAGTGTGCATGTGGGTTCAGACAGAAACTTTGAAGATTTTCGTTTTCCTGTGCAGCACGTATTGCGCCCAACACTTGATTTCAGGGGCTTTTCCGGAAAAGTAGCTTCTGGTATCGTACACAAAGGTGATGAAGTTATGGTGCTTCCTTCACGAAAAACAAGCCGCATCACAAGTGTTATTGGCTCAGATGGCGAAACAGATTATGCCTTTCCACCTCAATCGGTTACCATAACCCTGGAGAATGAAATTGACATTTCACGCGGCGACATGCTCGTGCATCCGCATAACCTTCCCAGAACAGAACGGCAGTTTGAAGCCATGTTGGTGTGGATGGACGAAACCAACATGGATCCCTACGCACAGTTTTTTATCAAGCAAAGCACCAATACAACACGCGCACGCATCGATCAGATAAGCTATCGTGTGGATGTAAATACATTTGAACAAAGTAATTGCAGCACACTTTCACTCAATGAAATTGGTCGAGTGGTGCTCACAACAAACAAACCACTTTTCTTCGATCCATACCACCGCAACCACAGCACAGGCTCCTTTATTCTCATCGATCCCATTACAAATAATACTTGTGCTGTAGGTATGATTATAGACAAACTCAATGCTTCTGATCTTTTTTCGCGCATCGTCGATCCCGAAAATAAACGGATGATTGATGGCGGACAAAGTCTGATTGGGAAGAATGAACTTGAAAAACGCTACCGCCAAAAGGGTGTCACTTTTTGGATTACGGGCCTTCATGGAAGTGGAAAAAACCTTTTGGCCTACACCTTTGAACGACAGCTATTCGATCAGGGTGCAACAGCAGTGCTTTTGGATGGAAGCACAATCCGTTCAGGTTTGACACGTGAACTGGATTTTTCACCAGCCGGCCGCGCTGAGCAAATGCGCCGTGTTGCCCATGTTTGCAGGATTTTGAACGAACAGGGTATAATCGTAATTTGCTCATTCATTACCCCAAAAGAGAAAATACGTCAGCAACTTGCCGAAATCGTTGGCCCAGAAAGATTTAACCTCATTTATATGGATGCTGACCTTGATTATTGCCGTATAAACAAACCTGAACTTTACGAAAAAGCTGATCAGGGTCAACTTTCTTTTTTCCCGGGCGTGGACGAACCTTTTGATATTCCAGAACAACCTCAGCTGATATTGAAGCCTGACAATCTTCAAGAGAATATGGAAATCATCTTCACCTATCTCCAGAATAACAACATTTTTCCTGTTGATTAAACAGATATATTGAAAACCAATACTTTTGCAAAAAATTGAAAAAATGAAAGAAAAAGGACCTGTTTCGCGATTTATTCAACATCATTACCGGCACTTTAATGCAGCTGCTTTGATGGATGCCGCCAAAGGTTATGAAGCCCACATGGATGCCGGTGGAAAAATGATGATTACCCTTGCCGGAGCCATGAGCACTGCCGAATTGGGTATTTCTCTGGCCGAAATGATCCGTCAGGATAAAGTACAGATAATCTCCTGCACCGGCGCCAACCTTGAGGAAGATCTTATGAATCTGGTTGCACACAGCCATTATAAACGCGTGCCGCATTACCGCGATCTGAGTCCTCAGGATGAATGGGATCTGCTGGAAAATGGTTTCAATCGTGTTACTGACACCTGCATCCCTGAAGAGGAAGCTTTCCGTAGATTGCAGAAACATATTTTCAAGCTTTGGAAGGCCGCTGAAGAAAAAGGCGAACGCTATTTTCCGCATGAGTATATGTATCAAATGCTGCTTTCCGGCGTATTGGAACAATACTATGAAATTGATCCAAAACATTCATGGATGTTGGCAGCAGCGGAGAAAAATCTGCCGATAATTGTGCCCGGCTGGGAAGATTCAACAATGGGAAATATTTTCGCATCCTACTGCATAAAAGCTGAGCTCAAATCGACTACAATGAAAAGTGGCATCGACTATATGGTGTGGCTTTCTGATTGGTATCGCAAGAATTCCGGCGGAAAAGGTGTCGGTTTCTTCCAGATTGGCGGAGGCATTGCGGGTGATTTTCCAATTTGCGTTGTACCAATGATGTATCAGGATCTTGAATGGACTGATGTCCCTTTCTGGGCATATTTTTGTCAGATTTCGGATTCAACTACAAGCTATGGATCCTATTCCGGGGCTGTTCCGAACGAAAAAATTACCTGGGGTAAACTTGATATCAACACACCAAAATTTATTGTTGAATCTGACGCTACCATCGTTGCACCTCTGATTTTTGCATGGATTCTTGGGTGGTAATTCGATAAATTATTTTGCATTCGCTTTATTGCGAAAGACATAATACAGAGAGGCAAAGTTCCAGGCAGACGTTTTCTGTCGGACTTTGCCTCCCGTTTTAAAGGATGTTGTGCTGAATCTGTTGCATTCCATCTTTCCGGCAACTGCCAATTCTGTATCTTTGCGCCCTAAAAATAGTATTCCATGAATAAGAAAGTCCGCGTGCGTTTTGCTCCAAGTCCAACAGGTCCTTTACATATCGGGGGAGTGCGCACAGCATTGTATAACTATCTTTTTGCCCGCAAACATGGCGGCACAATGATTCTGCGTATCGAAGACACCGATCAGACACGTTTCGTGCCCGGTGCTGAAGATTATATCGTTGAGTCACTTGCCTGGTGTGGCATTAATTTCGACGAAAGTGTTGGTGTCGGTGGTCCGCATGCACCTTACCGCCAAAGCGAACGAAAAGCTTTGTATAAACAATACAGCGATCAGCTTATTGCCTCAGGACATGCCTATTATGCCTTTGACACCGCTGAAGAACTTGAAACTTTACGCAAACAGGCAGAAGCAGAAAAGCAGACCTTTACATACAATACTGAAACAAGAAAAACCTTGCGAAACAGCCTGTGTATGTCAGCTGAAAATGTCAATGAACTGATCGAAAACGGCACACCTTACGTTGTTCGTTTTTTGATTCCTGAAAACACTGAGGTTGCTATGGATGATATTATCCGTGGTAAAGTATGCGTTAAAAGCGAAACCCTCGATGATAAAGTGCTTTTCAAATCTGACGGGATGCCAACTTATCATCTGGCAAACATTGTTGACGATCATCTGATGGAAATCACACATGTGATTCGCGGTGAAGAGTGGTTGCCATCCCTTCCTTTGCATGTGCTTCTATATGAAGCCTTTGGTTGGGAAGCGCCTGAATTTGCACATTTACCTTTATTATTGAAGCCTGATGGAAACGGCAAACTCAGCAAACGCGATGGCGACAGGCTTGGATTTCCGGTATTTCCGCTTGAATGGACAGATCCTTTTTCGGGAGATAAATCTTCAGGTTATCGTGAATCAGGCTACTATCCTGAAGCCTTCATCAACCTGCTGGCATTTTTAGGATGGAATCCCGGAACAGAGCAAGAGTTGTTTAATATGGACCAGCTTATTCAGTCTTTTTCCCTTGAACGAGTGGGGAAATCAGGCTCAAAGTTTGATCCTGAAAAAACAAAATGGTTCAATCATCAGTATCTTATTCGCAGGTCAGACGAAGATATTGCTGCAGAGTTTATGCCTTTTCTTTTGGAAAAAGGAATTGAAGCTGATGCACTTTTTGTTGCCCGCATAGCCAGTTTGGTAAAAGAGCGGTTGAATTTTGTAAAAGAGCTTTGGGATGAAACATATTTCTTTTTTCAATCGCCAGAAAGTTATGACGAGCAAGTGATAAAAAAACGATGGAAAGAAGAAACACCATCACAGATGCTTGCTTTAAAGGAGGCTTTGCAAAACATTGAACCTTTTGATGCAGCTAATATTGATACAGAAATAAAAACCTGGATTGAAGCAAACAACTTTGGGATGGGAGCCATTATGAATGCTTTGCGGTTGTTGCTTGTTGGTGCAGCAAAAGGTCCTCATTTGGGCGATATCATGGCCCTAATAGGAAAGGAAGAAACATTGAAAAGGATTCAAAAAGGGATAAGCACAATCAAATAATTAATATTTTTTTAGATTTAAAACCTGTCAAGGAGAAGAATATCATATGTCAGTTATCTCAATCGAAGGAATGGAGTTTTATGCCTACCATGGTTGTTTTTCAGAAGAGCAACTCATTGGTACCTGGTTCATCGTAGATCTTTTCCTTGAAACCGATACTCGCGAAGCAGAGCATTCAGATGAGCTCCATCATACAATCAACTATCTGGAAGTATATCAGTTAGTGAAAATGGAAATGGAGATCAATTCAAAGCTCTTGGAACATGTGGGACGGAGAATCATAACTTCAGTTCAGCAAAGGTTTCCTTCGGTGAAGCATGTCAGGGTAAAAGTGCGTAAGATGAATCCGCCTTTGGGTGGAAAAATGGATTTCGTAAGCTTAACGATAGAAAGCTAAGATGAAAGGACTTCGAATAATAGAACCTGATATTTGTCCGCGCTGCGGTGCTGAATTTAACTGCAGTAAATCTGGAAAATGCTGGTGTTATGAAGTGGAGACGAGCGTGTCCTTACTAGAAGAAATTCAAAACACATGGGATAAATGTCTTTGTCCGGAATGCCTTAACGAACTAAACGAAAAAAGCAAAACAAAAGGTTTGTCCAATTAAGCAAAAGGGCTTATATTTGCAACCCCAAAAAATGGTCTCGTGGCCGAGTGGCTAGGCAGCGGTCTGCAAAACCGTGTACAGCGGTTCGAATCCGCTCGAGACCTCAAAAAGTGTGCAAAGTTTGGGACTTTGTTTTCCAAACTTGCACATTTTCAACGGTTTAGTCTTTTGTTGGATTAAGATTAGAACCAGGTTATTCAATGTCTTGCGGCAAAATGTTTTCCAATTGTTAACCCAATTAAACATTCTGCACAATGACAAACGCCTCTTTTAAAATTGTTATCCGGAAAGACCGTCCGAAAAAAGACGGACAGTTTCCTATTTGCCTAAGAGTAATAATAGGCCGAAAACCAAAATTAATTCCTTTTCCTTTTTCCTGCTTTGATAAAGATTTTGATTCTGTCAAAGAGTTTGTAAAGAAAAGTGATCCTTTGCACTATCAAAAAAACTTACTGATTCAGAAAACAAACATTAAGGCCAATAAAATAATGTTTGATTATGCTATTGAGGAAAAAAACCTCTCCCTGAATGAATTTGAAAAGGTTTTTAAGAACGATAACTACGGGTCGAAGTCTTTCTATGAATACATTGAATATTTGATTGAGAAGCGAGAAACAGAGCTTTCAAGCGATACTATTCTATTCTACAGGAAACAATTGTCGAAGCTCCGAAAATTCCGGCCTGAATTGACTTTTAGTGAAGTGAATGGAGACTTTATTTATGCTTATAAAAACTACATGATAAGGACGCTGAAGAATAAAGAAATAACATGGTATAAAGCACTGGAGTTTCTGAAGCGGATTTGTAACAGAGCTTATAAAGAAAAAAAGATCAATGAGCATCCTTTGCGTGATCTGGAGATAAAGAGACCCAAAGGAGATTCAAAACACCTTACCATTGACGAATTAAACAAGCTGCAAACATTGTATCAATCCGGTGAGCTTCAGGCAAACTTGCAGAATGTTTTAAGATACTTTCTTTTTGCCTGTTTTACCGGAATGCGATACCAGGACGTGAAAGATTTGAGATTTACGCACATTAAAGAAGTTGATACCAGGCCATTTTTAGACTTCATACAGCACAAAACCAAAAAGCAATCCATCATACCAGTATTTGACCAGGTGAATGAATTATTGCCTGAAAAGCAATTTGAACATCAAAGAGTATTCAGGGTGAAATGTAACCAGGACACAAACAGAAAGCTAAAAGATCTTATGCAGATCTGTGAGATAAATAAGCGTATCACATTCCATTCAGCCAGGCACACTTGCAGTAATGCTTTGTATGGATTGAATACAAATATTGATACCAGGTGCATGATTCTAGGCGACACAAAAGAAGTAATCAACAATCATTACACTGAAACAGATCTGAATTTATTGTGGAATGCGATGGAGATATACAGCAAGGCATTGACATAAACCTTAAGAAAACCATCAAGATTTTAGCTGTCTATTTATTGTTTTGATGGATCATGCTTGTCTATCTCATCAATAGAAATACCTTTGGCCTTCATGTATTTATCACGAATGAGAACCCCAAGCATACGCGTGTATAGTTGCAATGGATTGCCTTCCTTATAAGCAAAGTTTTTTATTGAAATAACACCTTCGTTGTCAAAAAACTTTTCAGGTTCGATGGATACCTGTTCAATACAAAACTGCTGTATATCATAAGCATTTTTATTGCTTATTTCGCGCTCTAAAATTTCAAAAATTTTATTCCATGTACGGGCAATTATATCGTTTGCCTTCAGCTCTTTTGCAACTTCAATTCCTTTTTCGGTCAGTGTTACCGGACTTTTGGATTGCAGTAATTGATTGCTCCCTCCTGATTTCATAACATCAATTGAACCTTTAAGGAATGACATATCACGCCTGATTTCATCAATTGATTTATCTATTTTATCCACAGATTTGTTTAATATACTGTGGTCTGATTGTATTTGAGTAACTTTTTTAGTGACCCAATAAATGAGCCATGCCCCAATACATATTAGTGCAAACAAAAAACCGAATGAGCCTGCAGAGGATGTTAATAATTCACGAATTAGCTCTAACATAGTTTTATGGTTTTCAATTTAATACTTTAACAACGTTTATAAAGCATTAATAGTTCACAACATAGTTTATAAATTTTCGGTACAAAATTATTACATTCAGGTTGTAAAATCAAGTTATTAACATTTGATGTTAATTTCTTTTACAAATATGTCCTTATTGTAGTTATACAAATGATTCTAGGCGATACAAAAGAAGTAATCAACAATCATTACACTGAAACAGATCTGAATTTATTATGGAATGCAATGGATAATTATAGTAAAGTATTGACATGTAACACTATACAAAAATAGCTCCAGCATATTGCGTAAAATGAAACGTCTGTCATTACAAAGTCGCGGCAGCGCGTTGCGGGGTCTTTATTGGGAGAAAAGAGAATTTTTTTCAAAATGCACACATGAAAAGCCTGTAAAATCTAGGTTTCATTAAAAATAGATGGGAAAAGTGTGCGAACACAAATATTTTTTGGCTTGGATTTGCGTGGATGTAATTACAAAAAATGATTTTCATGTAATTACACTTATTTTTTTTGAGTAGTTAGATAAAAAAAAGACTGCCATTTCTGACAGTCTTTTGAAAAACGTGGGGACACACTCCTTTTAAAGACTTTTTTCAGCTCTCAATGAACTCAACACTTCCCAAAATGTTCGTTTGTCTTCTTTGGGTGCTGCTGAAGCTGCGCTTGCTCCATTAGCATTTGCACTAGTACCAGTTGTTTTCTGTTTGTGGTTTTTCTCGATATACTCAATGATTTTACCAGCAATATCAATACCAGTAATTTCTTGAATCTGCATGCCAAATGCTGCATTAATTTCAATAATGTACGAATTGCCTTCAGCATCCTTAATAAGGTCAACTCCGGCCACAGATAAGTTAATGGACTTTGCAGCTTTAATACAAAGTTCTTTGTCTGCTTCAGATAATTCAATTTTCATTCCTGTACCTCCCCTAGATACGTTGGCGCGAAAATCGCCTTTTTTCCCTGTGCGTTCCATTGAGGCCACAACTTCATTACCAACTACGATAGCTCTTATATCCTTTGCTTTGCCATCAATAAAAGCCTGGAGCAATGTTTCAACTTGGTTGTGATACAATGCTTCCATTGTGCTGTTGGTCTGCTCTACATCCTTTAAAATCATCACTCCAAGACCCAATGAGCCTTTGACGGTTTTCGCAATAGCCGGTAAGTCTCCGATTTTTTCAATCAGGAATTTGATGTGTTTAGGACTTTTTGCAAAAATAGTTTTCGGGGTCTTAATTCCTGCAATGCTTAACTTTTGATGTGTTTCAAACTTGTTTGAAGCTGCACGAATACCGCTTGCCGATTGTGTCGAAAAAATACCTAAGTTTTGGTTAAAATGACGTACTAGAGGTACTCCAAAATTAACATCTGAATGGATTCTTGGAATGATTGCATCATAATTTCTTGCAACAAGTCTTTCAGCCATTTCACCAGAACCATCATAGATTCTATCAAATCCATTTTCAGAATCAGAGACGAATAGATAAAGGTTATTAGGATTTTTAATTACTGGATTGTGTCCACGTTTTGCAGCTGCTTTAAAAAACAATTGCGTTGCCTCACTATGTGGACTTGTAGAGAGGATTAGGATAGTTAATTTCATTTGATATAGCGTTAAAAAAGTTATACGTCAAAGTAAGGTATGATTAAGAAAAATTCAAAGGACACTTTTTTTTATAGTAAAATTGAGCGTGGGGACGCGGGTTTAATGCTTAATCAATCATTTCGATTTCTTCACATTCATAAAGATTCTCCTTGATTTCATTAATTAAATGATCTTTGATTTCGCTTAAGTAAGCTAGATTAGTAGTCAGTTGGGTACTGTCTCCAGTAATTGATAAAGCATCAACGCCAAGAGCGTGGATAGCTAATAAGATTGAACCTTGTGAGGCAAATAATGCTGATAGTTTACCAAGATTTTGTTCAATCTGATTTTTGATTTCTTCTTTCATAAAATTTAAAATTTAGGTTATTAAAAAGGTTAAAAAGTTGCTTGTTTAAGAATTATGGTTTCACCATCGTATTGAAGTTGATTTTTACAAAAAGTTAAAAAACCAACTTTATATTTTCTTACTGGTTCGTGTCGTTCCAGTTGCTTGTATGCCTTCATTAAAGCCTTCCGGCCAATGGAGAAAGATTTATAAATCAATTTAAAAGATTCGTCCGTTTCATGTATTTTTATAGTTGAACCTTCACTTATTAAGACGTTAATTAATAGTTGTCCAGACTCTGAAAGTGTGTTGATAGAAATTTCTGCTTTCATGTTAATTTAGTGTTTTAGTTTATTGAGAAAATCATTGAAGTCGTGGTATTCTGGATAAAGCTCCAAACTTTTATTTACACAATTTGGAAAGCTGTTGATTAATTTGTTTGTTGCTTCTATACCAATTTCATCATTATCCAGGAAAAGATTTATATTTTCTGATTGTTCCAGTTGTTTCAAAACCTTACTTATAAGGGAAAGGCTGTTTAATATTATAGTTGTGTTTTTAAGTTTTGGAGTATTGAAGTGTTGTAACGCACTTAGGTAGTCGAAAAAACCCTCAAACAGATTCAATCCTTTCCCAGTTCCTGGAATGGTAGTTATTTCTTTGCTCCTAAAACAATTTTTAAAACCTTTTGCCCTTAATTCATATCCGTTAAAGTCATTCTTCCAGGCTAAATTAAAAGCCTTGAACTTTTCTCCATGCTTATTAATAGCTGTATAATTCATCTGAAAAAGTTTCTCCTGAACCTTCCAGATAGATTGTTTTATTCCTCTTTGCTCAATGTATTGAATTAGACTGTAATTTGAAACTGGCTGTATAGTTACATTCTCAAAATTGCGTGTTTTTTCATCTATTCCAGGCGTGGTTACAGTAACCATAGTTGGAGTTAAATTTGTTTCCTTTTGCTCATAAAAAGAAAGATTGTTGTCAGTATCTAAAAATAGTTTCCTGGATAGTATTTTCAAAGCTCCTTTTGTATCTGTGTTATGGAGTTTTGTTACCAGGTTGATAATGTCTCCGGCTTTTTCATCAGTCCCAAAATCTTTATAAAAATTAGTTTTCTTTACAATATGAAAAGATGGGGTTGTTTCACTTCTAAAAGGCGAAAAATACACTAAAGTTTCTGTATTTTCAGAAACTGGTCTAATGCCTTCGCTTAATAAATAGTCAAAAATCCTGACTTGTTTCGCTTGCTCTATGTTCATCTTTTCTTTTATGAGTTAAATACTCAAAATACTCTTAATTGGTAAAAAAATATGATAGTGTCAAACTTATAGGGAAAAAGTACGTCCATACGTCCAAAACCTTGTAAAATACATGTAATCAATTAAATAAGTTGGACTTATATAGGACGTAAAGGCTTTTATGTACGTCCAATTTATTTTTTGCGTCCATACGTCCATACATCCAAAAAAAAATTCATTAAGTCCACTTATAAACATCAGAAAATCAAACAGTAAAATCATGTTTGGACGTAAGGACGTACTTTTTAAAAATAAAAGGGATATATACACTTTAAAATGATAACTAGTCATATTTTAGCC
>JAGXRB010000209.1 GCA_018336075.1 Bacteroidota bacterium | reverse complement strand
TATATACCTTATTTTCATGAAGTTTCCAATTACTGCGGCAGATATCTGAGCATGATGAAATTTATCACATACATCATCAACAACCAAGAGAAAATCACCAGCCTGTTATCAGCGCTTAATAATCGCTCAAACAAAAACAAGCTACTCGACACTATTGTCAAATACACAGCCTATGACAAACGAAAACGAATCAATATCATTGAGCTACAAGCCCTTGTATGCTTAAGTTGACGCGTATGCCCTTCGGGGTTGGAGGGGGTAATACCGATTGTTGCAACTTCTGACAGATGTTGTTGTATTAATGCAATATTTCAAATAAAAAATACATAAGCCCGAAGCCTGTCAAAAAGCCTGCATAAACCTGTAATGGATTGTGCGCCGAAAGTTTCAGGCGGCTGTATGCAACAACACCAGCCAGCAAGACTGCCGAAATAACTGTTGTCAGATAGTTGTCGTGTACCAATAATGAAAGTCCGGTAAATGCGCCAACAAGTCCGCCCATAGCTGTAAGATGCAGGCTGATTTTCCACCAGAGATTTATGAAAAGACTCAAAATCGCGAGTGTTGTGGCGCCAAGCATATAGAACCCAAAAATCGGGGCTATCTGCAAATGCTTAAGCAAATAATAGGTGAGATAAAAGAACAAAGCAGAAATGATGATAGGTGCTGCGCGTTCTTCTTTGATGGGAATGGAAAGAGCACTTATCATTTTCAGTCGGTACATTAACAGGATTATCATTGCAGGAACGGCGGCTGAGATGGTGAAAACCATTGCTGCAATAAGCCATTTTGCATGTGGAGGAATTTGAAAAAAATGGAGATTTCCCTGTGCTATCACCACCAAAAATGCCCATGTCGGAATGAGCAGCGGGTGGAAAATGACAGAAATAGTTTTGGGAAATGTATTCACAGTTTTATTGACCATGCCATCAAAGCTCTTTTCGAAGTCGTGCAACCGGAATATTGAGTTGTTCACGGTATTTGGCAACTGTCCGACGGGCAATATTGTATCCTTTATCTTTCAAAATTGTTGTAAGCTGCTCATCTGTAAGTGGTTTATCCTTAGTCTCGGCCTCGATGCAGTCGCTGAGGATTTTTTTGATTTCTCTTGTTGACACCTCTTCGCCGTCGTCGGTTTGCATCGACTCACTGAAGAAGCTCTTCAGCAAAAATGTTCCAAAAGGTGTTTGAACATACTTGCTGTTTGCAACACGTGAAATGGTTGAAATATCAAGGCTGACAATTTCGGCGATATCTTTCAGAATCATTGGCCGAAGCGTTGTTTCATCACCCGTCTGAAAATAGTCTTTCTGATAATTCATGATGGCGCTCATAGTGCTGTAAAGCGTGTTTTGTCTTTGACGGATTGCATCAATAAACCACTTTGCCGAGTCAATTTTTTGTCTTACAAACATCAGCGCTTCCTTGTCAGTCTTGGTTTTCTTGCTTTCCGCAAAGGTTTCGAGCATCTCCGAATAGCTTCGGCTCACGCGCAATTCGGGCATATTGCGGCTACTAAGGCTCAACTCCAGTTCACCGTCGATATTCTGGATAATGAAATCGGGTATGATGTATTGGTTCTCTTTGGTGGAATCGCTGACAACGTCACCGGGTTTGGGATTAAGCTTTAAAATTTCAGCAAGTGCATCTTTGAGCTCATTTTCGGTCACCTCAGCCCTTTTGATGATTTTGTCGTAATGTTTCTTTATAAACTCATTAAAAAAACGGTCGATGATCATGGCTGGCAATAAATAATCCACATCGGGATTCTCTTGTTGCTTTCTTTTAATCTGCAATAAAAGGCATTCCTGCAAGTTTCTGGCGCCTACTCCGGGTGGGTCAAAATCCTGAATAATTTTCAGAATTTCTGTCAGCTCTTTTTTATTGGTTTTGATATTAAGTGCAAACAACAGGTCATCTGCCATAGCTTCCAAAGGTCTGCTCAGATATCCCGAATCGTCAAGATTGCCAATGAAATAGAGGCCAATTTTCGTTTTCCTTTCGTCTAATTTACGGTAGCCAAGCTGTTGAATGAGCAATTCCTGAAATGATACGCTGCTGGCAAACGGAATTTCGTGTCGTACATCGTCAGGACTGCTGTTGTTGATGCTGGTTTTATAATCCGGCATATCGTCATAGTCATCGACATAATCATCAAAGTCGAATTCATCATCTTTGCTGTCATATTCTTCTTCGATATCCGCATCATATTCATCTTCATCTTCAAAGTCGTTTTCATCTTCCTTTTCCTCCAATTCCTGACCTTCTTCGAGTTCCAGAGCAGGGTTTTCTTCGATTTCCTGTTTGATGCGCTGCTCAAGAGCAACAGATGGTATCTGAAGCAGTTTCATCAGCAGAATCTGCTGAGGAGAAAGCTTTTGGAGTAGTTTCTGTTGTAGCCTTTGATTGAGCATACTTATTTTAAAAATAGTTTTCGAACAGCATCAACATTTGTTGCCTTGCATCAAATTCAAAACGAATTTACGACAAATTTAACTGATTAATCGAAATGTTTTTACATGGAACAGTTGAATTATTAACAAGCTTTCAATCTTATTCGTCAGATATTTCATTCAGGTTTTTGAAAAAAGGCAATGCAATGCTTTAAAACTCGCAATTGAGCGGAGTTCTAGGGAAAGGAATCACGTCGCGAATGTTTCCCATGCCTGATACAAAAAGCATAAGGCGCTCAAATCCAAGTCCAAAACCTGCATGTGGTACAGAACCAAATTTGCGGGTTTCAAGATACCACCACATGCCTTCGAGCGGAATATGCATCTCCTCCATGCGCTTGAGCAATTTGTCATAATTGTCTTCACGCTGCGATCCGCCGATGATTTCTCCAATACCCGGGAAAAGCACGTCCATAGCGCGAACGGTATTATTGTCATCGTTTTGCTTCATGTAAAAAGCCTTGATTTGCTTTGGGTAATCTGTAAGAATAACAGGTTTTTTGAAGTGTTTTTCGACGAGATAGCGTTCGTGTTCTGATTGAAGGTCGGCGCCCCATTTTTCGATAGGATAGGAGAATTTTCCTTTTTTATTGTGATTTGAATTCTTCAGGATGTCAATAGCTTCGGTGTATGTGATGCGCTCGAACGAATTTTCAAGCACAAATTTTAGTTTGCTGATGAGCTCCATCGAACGGTCTTCCACTTTTTTATTTTTCTCTTCTTCCTCAAGCCTTTTGCTCAAAAATGCCAGATCATCGGTGCAATTGTCCAATGCATACTGAATGAGATACTTCAGCATTTCTTCTGCAAGGTCCATATTGTCGTGGATATCGAAGAAGGCTACTTCAGGTTCAATCATCCAGAATTCTGCAAGGTGGCGCGAGGTGTTGGAATTTTCGGCACGGAAAGTAGGTCCGAAAGTATAAACCTTCGAAAGTGCCAATGCCGCCAACTCGCCTTCAAGCTGACCGGATACTGTGAGGTTCGCAGATTTACCAAAGAAATCTTGTTTGAAATCTACTTCTCCTTCAGGATTAAAAGGCAGTTTTTTCAGTTCCAGCGTAGTAACCTGAAACATTTCTCCTGCGCCTTCGGCATCAGATGCTGTAATAATAGGAGCATGAATATTAAAATAGCCTTTGTCGTTAAAAAATTTATGCACTGCAAAAATCATTGCATGACGAAGCCTTGCAATGGCGCTAAAAGTATTGGTACGAAAGCGCAGATGTGCTTTTTCGCGCAGAAACTCAAGCGAATGTTTTTTAGGCTGAAGCGGATACTCATCGGGATTGGCCTCGCCGAGCAAAGTAATGCTTTGAACAGACAGTTCGACACGTTGTCCGCTTCCGGCTGAGGGCACCAATACGCCATTGGCTGAAACAGAGGCGCCCGTATGCATCAATGCCAGTGCTGAATCAGGAATTTTTTCCAGATCAACAACCAACTGCAGGTTGTGAATCACGGAGCCATCGTTGAGGGCTATGAAGGCAACATTTTTGCTGGCACGTTTTGTGCGAACCCAACCTTTAACATTTATCTCTTTCTCAAAGTCTTCACTTAGAAGCGCTTGCTTAATTTCTGTACGTTTCACTGAATCGTGGTTTTAGATGAAAATGAATGCAAAAAAACAAAAAATAGGTCTGTAAACCGAAAATTTCTGGAAATTAAATCTTAGTTGATTGATATTGTGAGTTTTAAATTTCCGGAAGGAAGACTTTGATGATATACTTCAACAAACTTATGGTCAGAATTGTTATAACATTGTTAATTTTGAAAGCGCAAAAAAAAATCATGAGCCCCGAACCAAATATAATAACAGATAACTTCTGGACTCCTTTGAGTGAAAGACCTTTGCTTATCAGCGGTCCATGCAGTGCCGAAAGCGAAGAGCAGGTGATGAAAACTGCTTTTGGGCTTCAAAAAACAGGTAAAGTAAAAATTTTCAGAGCCGGCATGTGGAAACCACGGACAAGGCCCGGCGAGTTTGAGGGTGTTGGAGTCGAAGGGCTCAAATGGCTCAAGCGCGTAAAAACCGAAACCGGAATGCTTACAGCAGTTGAAGTTGCCAATCCTCAACATGTGGAGGCAGCGCTGACTTTTGGCATAGATGTTTTGTGGATTGGTGCCCGCACTGTTGTCAATCCTTTTTCAGTTCAGGAACTTGCCGAAGTTTTAAAAGGAACCGGCATCCCTGTCATGGTAAAAAACCCGCTCACTCCCGACATAAAGCTTTGGATGGGCGCGCTCGAACGCATCAACAAAGCCGGAATAACCAAGCTGGCAGCCGTTCACAGAGGGTTTCACTATTTTCAGAAATCTCCCTACCGCAATGCGCCTATGTGGGAAATACCCATCGAACTGAAACGACTCGTTCCGCATTTGCCGCTCATCACAGATATTAGTCATATTTCCGGAAGACGTGAATTGCTGCTTGAAATTGCCCAAAAGGCCCTCGATCTGGAAACAAATGGCTTGATGATTGAAAGTCATTACAATCCTTTAGTCGCAATGACCGATGCTGCACAACAGATTACTCCTGAAGCGCTGAACGATTTGATGAATAATCTGAAAATCAGAGAAATTTCGGGCACTATCGACTTCGAAAACAAACTTGAAGCGCTTCGGACAGAAATAGATAAACTTGATGGCGAACTCCTGCAACTATTGGCAAAACGCATGGAAATTGTGGATGAAATAGGGCAGTACAAGCGCGAAAACAACATCACCATCCTTCAGCTTAAACGCTGGCAGCACATCATTGACGACAGAATTGCCATCGGCAGCAACCTTGGTCTCGACAACAGATTTCTGATTCAATTACTCGAGCTTGTGCACGAAGCTTCTATTCAGCGACAGACAAAGATTTTTAAGAATCCGTCATAAATTCTACATCCACCGCCTGCGTTTGAAATACATGACCATGCCAACGCTGAGCACGGTCATTCCGGCTATAAGCATCCAAAAAGCAGTGCTTTTTTCTTGCAATGGCAAAATAACGTTCATGCCATAAAGGCTCGTTATAAAGGTAAGCGGAAGAATGATTACGGAAATAAGGGTGAGAATCTTGATGATTTCATTTGTTTTGTTGGTCTGCATGGAGTCGAAGGTTTTCGAAAGGCCTTCGATAAGGTCTTCGTAGTCTTCGGTCATATCCCACATTTTCTGGTAGTAGTCGAGAATATTGCCCCAGTAGGTTTCCATATTTTCGGCAAAACCTGCAATCTGTCCGGTCTCAAACTTATGAAACAATCTTAGTTGCGGTTTAAAAATGGTGTTGATCAAAATGATGTTTTTTCGGGTAACCGAAATGCGTTCAATGGTTTTAACAGGCTTGCTGTTAAATAGTTCGCGATTAATCAGTTCGAGATCCACGCCAACTTTTCTGAGCAGATAAAGGGATTCCGACATCAGTCTTTCAAGCACCCGATAGAGCAAGGCATCTGAAGTTGCAATTTCATTACCCGGATTCTTTTCTTCTTTTTCCTTGTATTCTTTGAAAATCAGACCAACAATCCAGGGTGTTTTTTCAATTGTAATGATATAATCCTCACCCCAGAAAATCTTTTCTTCTTTGGTTTTTACAAACACATTTTGCTTGTCGAAATTTGGAAAATGCAGAATTAGAAAATAATAGTCATCATAAATATCGATTTTCGGGCGTTGGTTGAGTGATTTACAGTCCTCAATATCGAGCGGGTGGAAATGAAACTTATCACGAAGGAAGTCGAAATCTATGTCGGCCGGCTGGTGGATATGATACCATGTAAGTCTACCCATTTTTACCGTTTCAATCATTGGCTTTCTCCTTCTTCTTTAAGTATAACATGCTTTTTGAGTCGCATTGTCAGAACGACAGAATGCTTGTCAAAAGTAAGTTTTTTCGACGACCCAAATGAAAAACAGCCGGTTTTTTTTGAGAAAAACCGGCTGTTTTTGTTCACCTTTAAAAAGACTGAAAAAAAGACTGAATTATTTTATCACAAACTTTGAAACCGTTGAGGTTGTATTGCTTAAACGAATAAAATAAATCCCAGTTTTCAGCTTATCGGTTGCGATATTTATTTGGTTTTCTCCGGCTTCACAAGAAACTTCCATCAAAATTTTTCCGTAAGTATCCAAAACTTCTGCTTTTTGTCCGGCTGAAAATGGAATGTCTGAATACACACTGATTTGTGTACTAGCAGGGTTTGGATAAATTTTCAAAGATGAAACAGCGCTTTTTGTTGATTCCAGACTTGTTTCCACATCGAGAACTATGATTTCCACATCATCAAAATAGAATCCATCGCCGGTGATATATCCATCACTTTTCAAATTGAAGCGCAATTGTATGCTCATTCCGGCATATTCAGACAAATCAATTTCTTCTTTCACCCAGTTTGAAATGCCATCATAAAGCGGCATACCTTGCACCTGATTTGAACCTCCCGGCTTTGTGAATTTACCTTGCAAAGGAATCCAGGTAAAGGTCCCTAAGGGTTTGATCTGCACTGTTGCATAATCCCAGCCGGCTTCGATATCCCATTTTGCCCAGAAACTCAGTTGCGCATAGGTTGTATTTGGTATTTCTACCGCTTGTGTAAGGGTGATCGAACTATTTACGTTGTTTGGGTAATCACCAAAAGGTGAATCTGTGATTGAAGAAGGTGCTGATATAAAAGAAGATTGAGTCAACCCCCAGCTTCCAGGTGTCCAGTTTATAAGCTGATTACAGTTGTCCTGAAAAACATAAGATGTGGCTCCAAACATTTTTGTGATGGTATCTTTTGTAACATACATGCCATTATCCAATGTAAGGAGAAAGCGAAATGATTGGCCACTTAAAATGCTGTTGTTAAGTGTAATCGCAAAGGAATCCTGCACGATCTCCATTATTTCGAGCTGACCAAATTGTTTTGGTCCTTCTGTCGATACAATCCATTCGTCCAATGTCTCAATGCTGACAGTCCAGGATTCATTTTCGCCAAAACCCAGTCGCTGCAAATCGAATGGAAGATAAAACTCTTTTTGTCCGATGATGGTTTTCGCTTTGTCCGAAAGCTTTCCATAACTGCCCGAGAGCAAGGCAGCATAAACGTTTTGAATCATGTTTTCCTGACAAAGCGGTATGATGCGGCTTATTGACGGCCAGAAACCATCAGAAGAACTACCAACTTCGGGTGTATAGGAAAAAATGGCGTTTTTATTTTCCGTATCGCCGTACATATAATCATCAGAGCCACCATTGGTAGGATAAATTGTTGAGCTTCCGGCGCCATAAACGTATTTACTGTCGCGCGTCATCAATGCTGCATGTGCCGAAAAGATGGCATCATCCGGACAAGGGTCATCAGTCCAGCCCCAGGGATATAGAAGCAGGTTGCTGTATGAATGATAGTTTAAAGCAATTTTGAAATCGTGCATCTCACAGAATTGGCGCAGATTGTCAGTTTCCGGCTCACTGAAAGCAGAAGTTCCACGATAGGTTTCATCGCTTGGATTGTTTGACGATCCTGAGTTGTTAAGGCCCCACTTGTAGCCGAAATTCCGATTGATATCAACGCCATAGGTGCCTCCAAAATTCATTCTGCGGTTTTTGCGCCACATACCTCCGCCACTTGGGGAAATCTGTTGATTGTATAAATAACCATCTGGGTTTACAACCGGCACAAAATACATTTGTGTGTTGTCGACGATAAGTTTCGCTGTTTCGTTGGTTTCATAATTTTCTAGCAGCCATAGCATATAATAGATCATTTGCTGCACTCCAATCCCCTCACGTGCATGTATGAGGCCGGTATAGAGCACTTTAGGCTCATCTTCTTCCTCATTTGGATTGTCACTTATTTTCAACCACCAAATTGGATTTCCCTGATTTGATGGGGTTAAAGGATTAATTGGCTGTCGCACAGTAATCAGATGTGGCCATGTTGCAGCCATAAAATCAAGTTTATCCAATACTTGCTGATAGGTGTAAAAACCACCCATTGTACCAAGCTCCCAGTTTTGGGGCACAGGAAACTCATCTGCCGGATTGCGTACGATTGAAACTCCCATTTCAGCAGCTGCCCTTTCTCTATAGAAAGCCGAGACATCCTGTATCATAACTTCTACATCGAAACCAGCCTGCCGAACCTTTAAAACTTCATCGGCGCTCAGGTCTGAAATCAGAAAAACACCTGCCCTGAACTGGCCTTCGGTGAGGTCAATACCTGTTTGAGCAAGCTGTTGAATATCTTTGCCTTCAAGTGAAATTTTTACACGTGAATAGAGCATTTCGTCTTGCGCATGCAGAAAGAATGCCGGCAAAATCAGTAGAATCAGCAAGAAAAATTTTTTCATTCCAGAATTTTTTATTGGATTTTTGACCGCGTAAAAGTAATTAAAAGTAGGAAGTGAATATTTAGTATCTGAAAGCATTCTGGAAAATCAGAAATCAGAATTCAGAGATCAGGGGTATGTTGTTATAAACAAGCATTTTATATCAAAGTAGATTTTCGTTTTTGTTAAGCATATAAATGCAATCAGATAAAAACTTCATTTTTTTCTTGCAGCTTATTTTTCTTTTAACTTATCTTTGCCGCCGGTTCAAACAACCTCCTGTTCGGTCACGAGGCGTTTGGATTATAAAGAAGAGGGGAGAGATTAGGCTCTGCGAACCTCTAGCAACCTTTGCAAATTGGCAAAAAGGTGCTAATACCTACCCGGAAAATCCGGAATTATAAACCAAAAACGCTGAAAGTTATGTATTTGACCAAAGTTCAAATTTTATCAGGTAAAAAGGAGATTCGCAGCAATCCGCTTAAAGCATTGCCGACTTCACCCACCCACATGCCGGTTTTCATGCGAATGCGCTAGGCGCATCTGTATTTTCTTTTCGTTTCCCATTTCATTTCTATTTTTTAATCACCGGTAAATTATCGTATCATGTCATATATTATTGTCAAGTTTGGAGGCTCGAACCTCAAAAAACAATCAGATATCCTGCAGATTCTAAAAGCTGTAAAACATTATAAACAACCTTTGATTATTGTCGTTTCAGCCTTTTACGGTGTGACGGACAGGCTGGAAGAACTATTCAAAAACAAAGCATCAGGGAAAAGTATCTCAGATGATTTTCTGAAAGACCTTCAACAAATCAAATCAGAAATTGCAGCCTTGCACTGCACCAACCCGGAACGGATGAAAGAGTTTCAAACAGGTTTGACTTCACTTTTCATAGCCTTGGAAAATCTGTTTGAGAAAGTCGGCGACACTGAATATCTTCAAAATGAATTGCATGACAGCATTCTTGCTTATGGCGAACGGTTAAGCGCTTTCCTGCTGCACTTTATCCTGACGCAACACAACCTCAAAAATTCCCAGGCTTTGCCAGAAGAATTTGGTTTGATCACCGATGGTGAATTTGGAAACAGTACCGTAAATATTGAAGCTTCTGCCAGCAGTCTGAAAAACTTTTTTACAGAAAAGGACCACATTTACGTTGTCCCGGGATTTTATGGTATTTCTCCTTCCGGTTCAGTCAATTTGCTTGGCCGCGGCGGCAGCGATTACACGGCTTCTGCCATTGCTGCATGTTTGCAGGCGACATCAGTCGACCTGTGGAAAGACGTGCAGGGTTTTTGTACAGCCGACCCAAAAATAATTCAGGATGCAGCCTCAATAAGCAATCTGAGTTATGCCGAAGCTGCTGAACTGGCCTATTTTGGATCTAAAATTATTCACCCGCGTGCTATAGAGCCGGTTTCTGACAAAGGTATTCCTGTCAGAATCTTTCATCTACATCAGGCGGCTGAGAGTTTCAGACCTCAGACAATCATCAACGGACTGAGTCCGGTGGCTGCAGAACGCATAAAAAGTGTAGCTTACAGCGACCATTTTGGAATTCTTGCCCTCGAAGGTGAAGGTGTTGGTTTGAAGCCGGGTGTTTTAGGCCGTGCAAGCACTGCGCTCGAAAAGGCCGGAATCAACATAAAATCTGTTTTTACCTCTCAGACGGCAATCAATTTCCTGCTCGATCTCGCTGACCTTGAAAAAGCACAAAATGCAATAGCAGAAAGAAATTTGTCCGGAATACACAGCATCGAAACCAAAAAGGATGTTTCACTGATTGCTGCCGTTGGACTTGGCATCAACGAAACTTTTGGTATTGCAGCAAGATTGTTTACCGCTGCTGCCCGCTCAAGAGTGAATATTCAAACCATAGTTTTTGGCGCAAGTAAAGTTGCAATGTATTTTATTGTTGCCAGAGAAGACAGAAATATTACAATACAACAAATCCATAACGAATTCTTTATAAACAAGTTGGAAATTATTCCTCTATTAACTGAGACCAACTATAAATCCCAAAACTAAAGCCATGAAAAAATCTCAACATTTCGAAACCCTGCAAATTCATGCAGGTCATAGTCCTGACAGCGATACCAACTCCAGGGCAGTGCCAATTTATCAGACTACTTCTTATGTATTCAATAATTCTGAACATGTTTCCAACTTATTTGCACTGAAAGAGTTTGGAAATATCTACACACGTTTGATGAATCCGACCACGGACGTTCTCGAAAAACGCATCGCCGCCCTTGAAGGTGGAATAGGTGCGCTGGCAGTAGCTTCAGGCCATGCGGCACAGTTCATCGCAATCAACAATATTCTTGGTCAGGGTGATAATATCGTTTCATCGCCTTATCTTTACGGAGGAACTTTCAATCAGTTCAAGGTTTCTTTCAAAAATCTGGGAATAGAAGCCCGTTTTGCAGAAAACAACGATCCTGAGTCATTCAGAAAACTTATCGACGCCAACACAAAAGCCATTTATGCTGAAACGATCGGAAATCCGTCTTTTGCCATTCCTGACTTTAAAGCATTGGCCAAGGTTGCAACTGAATTTGACATTCCTTTCATTGTTGACAACACTTTTGCAGGTGGAGGATATCTTTGCCGTCCCCTGGAACTTGGAGCACATATTGTGGTGGAATCAGCCACAAAGTGGATCGGTGGTCACGGAAGCAGCATCGGTGGGGTGATTGTTGACGGCGGAACCTATAACTGGGGCAACGGAAAATTTCCGCAGTTTACAGAGCCTTCACCGGGATACCATGGATTGAAATTTCATGAAACCTTTGGTCAGCTTGCTTTTCTGATAAGAGCCAGGGTTGAAGGATTACGCGATTTTGGTCCTGCCATAAGTCCTTTCAACTCCTTTCTGTTGATTCAAGGCATCGAAACGCTGTCTTTAAGAATGGAACGCCATGTTTCAAATGCACTTCAACTGGCTGAATGGCTCGAGAAACATCCTAAAGTTGAAAAAGTGAATTATCCCGGTCTGCCTTCGAGTCCATACCATGATCTGGCTAAAAAGTATCTCAAAAATGGCTTTGGCGGAATGGTTTCGTTTATTGTGAAAGGCGGAAAGAAAAAAGCAGAAACAGTTGTCGACAGCCTGAAACTTGTAAGCCATGTTGCCAACGTTGGCGATGTGCGGTCTTTAATCATTCAGCCTTCATCCACCACACATCAGCAGCTCAGCGAAGATGAGCAGATTGCAGCCGGCATCATACCCGCTTTGCTGAGGGTTTCTGTCGGAATAGAACATATTAGTGATATTATTGCAGATTTTGAACAAGCACTTGATAAAGTAACACTTTGACACCTTATTTATGAGTGAAACAAATTTTTATCTCCACCCAAAAGCATTTGAACTTGAATGTGGTACAATCCTTCCGGAGCTGCGCATTGCTTATCACACATGGGGAAAATTAAACAAGAAAGCTGACAACGTCATCTGGGTCTGTCATGCCTATACAGCCAATTCTGACGTGGAAAGCTGGTGGCCCGACACTGTCGGTTCAGGCCTTTTGTTCGACACAGACAAGTATTTTGTTGTGTGTGCGAATGTAATTGGTTCATGTTATGGCAGTACCGGACCGCTGGATTTGAATCCTGAAACAGGCCGGCCATGGTTCAGGGATTTCCCGCTGATTACAGTGCGTGATATTGCAAACGCCCACGACGTTTTGCGCCGACACTTGAAAATTGAGTCTGTTTTCATGGCAATAGGGGGCTCTATTGGCGCTTTTCAGGCTTTGGAATGGAGCATCATCTATCCTGAAGTTATCCGCAATCTTGTTTTCATTGCTGCCAGCGCCTTTGCTTCTCCCTGGAATATTGCTTTCAACGAAGCCCAGCGAATGGCTGTTCATGCAGATTCCAGCTTTTTTGAAGACAATCCAAAAGGTGGGTTGCAGGGTCTTAAAGCTGCACGGGCAATGGCGCTCATAAGCTACCGCACTTCGGAAGCCTATAATCTGACCCAGAAAGATGAAAGCAATCAACTGCTTTCCGGATACAAAGCTGTCTCCTATCAGCAGTATCAGGGCGAAAAACTGATACAGCGTTACAATGCCTTCAGTTATGTAGTGATGTCGAGACTTTTTGATAGTCATAATGTAGGGCGCGGCAGGGAAAGCATTGAAGCTGTCCTGAAATCGGTGAAGGCTAAAACCCTTGTATTGGCGTTGGATTCTGACAGGCTTTTTCCGGTAGATGAACAAAAATTTGTTGCTGATCATATTCCCGGAGCGGTATACAAAACCATTTACACCGACTTCGGCCATGATGGATTTCTTATCGAAGTGGATCAGCTTACTAAATTAACACAATCTTTTTTAAGTACTTATGGAAAAACCTGAGCTTGTAATCGGACTTTTTGGCTTTGGCGTTGTCGGCGAAGGTCTTTATCATGTGCTCGAAAACAGCAAGACTGTCAACGCCAGAATAAAACAGATCTGTATCCGCAATCCTGAAAAAGAACGCAGTCTGCCGCCTGATTTTTTCACCAATGAGGTCTCAAAAGTATTGGAGGATAAAGAAATCAATCTTTTTGTTGAGCTGATTGATGACCCCGTTGAGGCTTATAATATTGCCAAAACTGTTTTGCAAAGCGGCAGACGTATTGTCAGCGGAAACAAAAAAATGCTGGCATTTCACCTGCCCGAGCTCATCGAGCTTCAGCAAAAACATCAAGGAACACTCCTTTACGAAGCTTCTGCATGTGGCAGCATTCCCATCATCCGCAACCTTGAAGAGTATTATGACAATGATCTTATGACATCTGTGACCGGCATCTTAAACGGCTCTTCCAATTTCATCCTGACAAAGCTTTTTAAAAGCGGAACCGACTATGCCGCTGCACTGAAAGAAGCACAAAATCTGGGTTTTGCAGAAAGTGACCCCTCCGCCGATGTGGATGGATTTGATGCTCTTTACAAACTTGTTATTATTGCAACTCATGCCATCGGAACGTGGGTGCATCCTGAAAAGTTGTTTCATACAGGAATAAGAAATATCAGCAGAGACGACATCAGGTTTGCCATCGAAAAGGGCTTTAAAATAAAGCTGATCGCAAAATTGGTGAAGCTGGGGAAGGAAAATTTCAGTCTGTTTGTGATGCCCAGTCTGACAAGTCCCGAAAATTATGTTTACAACGTAGAAGACGAATACAATGGTGTAATCATTGAAGGTCAGTATTATGACAAGCAGTTTATGTTTGGTAAAGGTGCAGGCGCTTATCCAACAGGTTCGGCAGTTTTGAGCGACATCACAGCCTGCGAACATGCATACAGCTACGAATACAAGAAAATCAAGTATTTCAGAAAGCTATCCTACAGCGAAGACCTGAAGCTGAAAATTTACCTCCGTTATGAAAATCTGATAGACCTCAGTCATTTTAGTTTTGAAACGATCAGCGAAAAATACACAAGTCTGCAATATAATTTTGTGATTGGTGAAATATGGCTTTCTGAGCTTGTCAGACTTAAAAATATAATATTGAAACTAAATGTTTTTCTGGCTTTTTATGAGGAAGAGGTTTAGGCCAGCTTACTATAAAAGCATTGAAAACGCTTAAGAGAAATTCATTTTTATTATAGATTTTCCTGATTTAATATAATCATGGAGAACTTGTTTAAATGGATGCTCTTAATCATTTCCAGGTTCAATCAAGTCCCAGAGATTGCCGTACAGATCAGCAAAGACAGTCACTTTTCCATAACTTTCATGTTGGGGTGGCCTTATGATTTTTATTTTTTGTTGTATCAGATTTTCATAATCACGTTCAAAATCGTCAGTGAATAGAAACAAAAATACCCTTCCGCCTGATTGATTTCCAACCTGAGCTTTCTGCGTTTCATTTGCGGCCTTTGCAAGCAGAAGACAAAATTCGGAAGTGCCAGGCGGAGCAATTAAAACCCATCTTTTTGTTTCAGAGAGTTTATTGTCTTCGATCAACCGAAAATTTAGCTTGTCGCGGTAGAATTCAATTGCTTCATCGTAATCATCAACTAACAGTGTTACGTGCGCAATCTTTTGATTTATGATTCTTTTCAAGTGATTCTAAAAGTAAAATTAACAGACTACCTCACTGGCTGCTTCCACTCCAATGTTTGCATAAAATGCAGCACATCGGCTTTCACAAAATGGATCAAAGGTTCGATGGAGTCGTTGTTTGGTCTGATATTGAAGTACAAAGCACCGCGTACAAAGTGGTTCGCTGAGTCAGTGACATAAAACTGCAGAGGAGACGCCACGCCTTTGCCGCCAATCTGGTAAAGAGTGCCATAAATATTTGCCTCTTCAAATGAAATAATGCTGTCGGTAATTGCATTGGCTTTCGGAAGATGTTTCATAGCCATAGTGCGGGCATCTTCGATAAAAACATTCAGGTTGTTGTTAAGTTTTTTATAGCTAAGATGCAGGCTGGCTTTCATTTGTGGAAACTCGATGTTCAACCAGCTTTCGTCAGTGGGTGAAGTTGGGTCAGGCATTACAACCGCATATTCAGGATATTCAAAATTGTATTGTTGCAAAGAATCATATTTTATCCATGATTTTTGCGGCAGGTCGATGCGAAAGTATCCACGTGGCTTTGGTGAATAGTTTTGTTCACAAGCTGTGAGGAAAATAAAAGCAATGAGAACGACAAAAAAGAAAGGATAAAAAAAATTAGTCTTCATTATTTTTATTGTAGGTAACTTTTATCTGTTTAATCCGGCGTGTATCGGCATCAACCACTTCAAAAAGAAAACCTTTACATTTCACCTGAACACCGTTTTCCGGAATACGTCCTTCCAGTTCGAGCAATAAACCGGCGAGTGTATCTGAATCACCTTGTACGTTTTCAAAATAATGGTCTTCAAGATCCATTACCTTAATAAAATCTACAAGATTGCTTCGGCCTTCAAAAACATAGATGCCCTGACCCGTTTTTTTGTAGAAACTATCGTCAGGAACCTTGTCAAACTCGTCTGAAATATCTCCAACAATTTCTTCGATGATGTCCTCGAGCGTTAGCAATCCGGCTGTACCTCCATATTCATCGACAACAATAGCCATATGGATTTTCTTTTGTCTGAACTCCTGAAGCAAATCATTTATTTTTTTGTTTTCAGGTACAAAAAATGCAGGTCTGATAAGCTTTTTCCAGTCGATGTCGTCATTGCTTAAAAATGGAATCAAGTCTTTTATATAAAGTATACCAAGAACTTTATCCAGATTTCCTTCAAAAACGGGTATGCGTGAAAAACCACTGTTCAGCACCATGTCGATCAGTTTATCAAAACTTGCCTTAACATCAATGGCAGTGATATCAACACGCGATTTCATCACGCTGCGCACCTCCTTTTCACCAAAAGTGGCTATGCCTTTAAGCATCTTCTTTTCGGCTGGCGGTGTTGTTTCGTCTGAAGTTATATCAATAGCAGCAGACAACTCACTCATTGTCAGACTATGGGTTTTGTTTGCAAGATGTTTATCCAAAAAAGAAATTGACCCTACCAAAGCTGCACTCAGAGGTTTGAAGATGTATATAAAAACAAGGAGTACAGGTGCCATCATCTGAGCAATCCGAAGTGGTTTCTTATTGGCATAGATTTTAGGTACGATTTCACCAAAAATGAGAATCAGGGAGGTGATAACTACAACTTGTATTAAAAAAGCAGCCAATGCATTTTGAGAAAAATCAAAAAGGTTGAAAGTGATATAGGAGGACAAAATTACGATTGAAACATTTACCAGATTATTAACAATAAGAATTGTGGCCAGCAATGTTTTTGGGATTTCACGCAAATGCAGCACTTTTTTGTTCTGCTCGCTCGCCTCTTCTTTCAAAGCATTGAGATCGGTAGGTTTGAGCGAAAAAAAGGCTGTTTCGCTGCCCGAAATCAATGCAGAAACTGCCAGCAAAAGCAAAAGAACAAGCAGGCTGAATACTGTGTTGGCATCAAAGCCGAGAAAAATAATGGATGTCATTAGCGAGAATATACTCGCATAAGGGTCAGGATCAGGCGTTTCCAAAATAAGCTGTTTAGAATTCCGCTACAAAATTACACAAAAATGTTGATGTTGCACATTATCATTCAATCATTTTATATTTAGAACGGCAAATCTTCTTCGGCTGATGATTGAGTAGGATAAGTATCATAAGGAGTAGTTTTACTTTCTTCAGCCTGTCCGCGATCGTACTTTGGTTCGGTTCCGGACACCGGCAGATTTCCTCCTTTTGAAATGAGGTTCATTTTTTCGGCAATTATTTCAGTAATTGACTTATTAACTCCCTGACTATCGGTATATTGCCTTGATTTAATTTTGCCTTCAATGAAAAGCAGATCGCCCTTGATATAGTTTCGGCGTTTTTCTGCAATATCACTTGCCAGATTTCCCCAGGCGACAATATTGTGCCACTCGGTCTGATCCTGCCAGTTACCTTCACGATCGCGGTAACGTTCACTTGTGGCAAGACTTACGGTCATTTTCTTTCCGCCATTTTCGAATGAAATCACTTCAGGGTCTTTTCCTAACCGCCCTATGAGCATCACTTTGTTTAAACCAGCCATTGTTGTCTTTTATTTATGTTTTAACAATCTAAAGAATCTATGTTTTGCAAATAACGATCAATAAGTCTTGGCAAGGGGTACTCGCCAAGTCTGTTTTCGCAAATCAAAGATAGGCCATTTTTTATATCATCCCCAAACGGATCTTCAAATCTTAAATGGAAAAACCTTGCATAAAGCGTCTGATGTGTCAGTTGATGTTTGTAAATACCTGAAACTTTTGAGAGTGTATATTTTTTATTTTTTGTCCAGTCAAGAAATTCGCTGCTGTTTATCAAATCTAGGAAACATGTTTCCTCTTTGGTTTCTATCAGCGGGAAATCATACAGGCCTTCCCAGATATCACTTGCACTTCTGTGCCTTATGACCAATTCACAAGTTACACCATTATTATAGGTGCAAATAAAATAATTGAAATGACGGACACTTGTTTTAATTTTCTTCTGCTTGAAAGGGATTGAAGACACAAGTCCTTGCATGTTTGCGATACATATATCGCTGAAAATACAGGCGTTACAATCAGGTGAGGACGGAACACATTGTAGCGCACCAAACTCCATAAGTGCCTGATTGTGCTGCCCGGGATTTTCTTTATCCAGCAATTCATTCGCGAGTGATTCAATTTTTTTGATTCCATCTGCACTGTCAATGGCCTCCTGAACACCGAAAACACGGGATAGTACTCTCGTAACATTTCCATCCACAACAGCATTTGGCAATCCGAATGCAATCGATCCCACTGCAGCAGCAGTATATTTGCCAACGCCCTTTAAACGTAACAGCTGCTTGTAATCGGCCGGAAAAGCACCATCAAAATTATTGACGATCATTTTTGCAGTGATCAAAAGGTTGCGGGCTCTGCTGTAATAACCCAAGCCTTGCCAAAGTTTCAGCACTTCTTGTTCTGAAGCCTGTGAAAGTGACAGTACATCAGGCCATTGCGAAAGAAAACGTTGATAATAGGCCATTCCCTGATCAACTCTTGTTTGTTGCAAAATGACTTCTGAAAGCCAGATCGCATAAGGATCAGCTGTCTCACGCCATGGAAGTGAGCGATGGTTTTGTTTGTACCAAACTGTAATCTTGTGTGAAAATTCATTCATTTTTTTAGAAAATATTTATATAGAGCCCTTTAGGTAAAAAAAAAATCAAAAAAAATCTTTCAAATATAAAAATGTTCTTAACTTTGCCAGCCAAATAAAATACCACAGTATTAATCTATTAATCATTTTAAGATATGACTAAAGCAGAAATCGTAGCAGATGTTGCTAACAAAACAGGTGTAGAAAAAGTTGCCGTTCAGGCCGTAGTTGAGTCTTTCATGGAAGTTGTAAAGTCTTCTATGATGAACGGTGAAAATGTTTATCTGAGAGGCTTCGGCAGCTTCACAATCAAGAGAAGAGCTGAAAAAACGGGAAGAAACATTTCCAAGAACACAACTATTATTATCCCAGCTCATAACATTCCATCTTTTAAACCTGCTAAAACATTTGTCAATCAGGTTAAGAACAGTGGAAAATAATCCCTTTATCATCAAGTATTAAAAAATTAAGTCATGCCAAGCGGAAAAAAAAGAAAAAGACACAAGATGGCAACTCATAAACGCAAAAAGCGTTTAAGAAAGAACAGACATAAGAAGAAATAGTTCTAAACGGAAACGTTAAATTGAATAACACAATGCTTAAAAATTTGAAGCATTGTGTTATTCCTTTTATTATAGCGGCATTACCTCCTGCCGTGAACAGAAGTTACCAAAACCCCTTAAAGGTAAATCATCATTAACTCTAAAATTAAATACAAGTGAACAGAGAACTCATCATAGATTCTCGGGCTTCGGAGGTTGATATTGTTCTTTTGGAAGATAAGCTTCTGGTTGAACTACACAAAGAAAAGACGAATAATAATTATGCAGTAGGCGACGTATATCTGGGTAAGGTTAAGAAAATCATGCCCGGTCTGAACGCTGCCTTTGTTGATGTTGGTTACGAAAAAGACGCGTTTCTGCATTATCTTGATCTGGGTCCACAAATAAAATCATTGAATAAATACGTCAAACTTGCCCTTAGCGGCAAGCCGGAAGCCGTATCAATGGAAAACTTCAGGATTGAGACAGACATCGAAAAAACCGGAAAAATAACACAGGTACTGGCAAGTGGAGCACAAATCCTCGTTCAGATCGCCAAAGAACCTATCTCTACCAAAGGCCCCCGGATTTCATCCGAAATTTCTTTTGCGGGCCGCTATTTAGTCCTTGTGCCTTTTTCAACACGTATTTCGGTTTCACAAAAAATTCGCAGCAGCGAAGAAAGAAACAGACTGAAACGCCTCATTCAAAGCATTAAACCTAATAATTACGGTGTTATTATACGAACCGTAGCCGAAAACAAAAAAGTCGCTGAACTTGATGCTGACCTTAGAAATTTGGTTGAAAAGTGGGAAAAAACCACTACCAAATTAAGCAATGCAAAAGCACCAGTGAAAATTATGAGCGAGCTTGATCGCACTTCGGCCATTTTACGTGACCTTCTCAACGAATCATTCAACAACGTACACGTAAACGACCCATCACTCTACGAAGAAATAAAAAGCTTTATCCAGACTATCGCTCCCCAAAAGGCTGACATAGTGAAGCTCTACAAAGGCAAAGCGCCTATCTTCGAGAACTTTGGTGTCGACAAACAAATAAAAGGTCTTTTCGGTAAAACAGTTACAATCAGAAGTGGAGTCTATCTCATTATAGAACACACCGAAGCCATGCATGTGATCGATGTAAACAGCGGTCATCGTGTAAACAAAGAAAACAGCCAGGAAGAAAATGCCCTTGAGGTGAACCTGGAAGCAGCAGCAGAAATTGCACGTCAGTTAAGGCTCAGAGATATGGGCGGTATCATCGTGATCGACTTCATTGATATGCACGACAGCAAACATCGCCGAGAACTCTATCAAAAGCTTAAAGATGAAATGGCCCGTGATCATGCAAAACACACCATTCTCCCTCCAAGCAAATTCGGTCTTGTTCAGATTACACGTCAGCGTGTAAGACCTGAAATGAATGTCGAAATTCTTGAACGCTGCCCAGTGTGCGATGGATCAGGAAAAATAAAACCAAGCATACTATTTACCGACGAAATTGAAAATAACCTGAAGTATCTCCTGCAAGATCAAAACGAAAAAAACGTCACCCTTGCAGTGCATCCCTATATGCATGCTTACCTCACCAAAGGGCTTCTTTCAAGAAGGGTTAAATGGATGTGGAAATATCGCAAGACATTTAAAATTAATGCGATGAAAAATTATCACATGCTTGATTATAAATTTTTTAATCAAAACAACGACGAACTCACTATCTGATAGCAAAAGTTCAGTCGACAAAATTATATTCCCGGATGATCGAATTTAAAAGGTCATCCGGGTTTTTTAGATCAAAAGAGAAAACACTAACTTTGCAGCATGGAAATCGTATTAAGTGGCATCAGGCCAACAGGAAACCTGCACCTTGGAAATTATTTTGGTGCAATCAAAAACTTCGTTAAAATGCAGGAAGAAAACCAGTGTTTTTTCTTCATTGCCGACTATCATTCGTTAACAACACATCCAAAGCCAGGTGATCTGCATGGAAACGTGAAGCAGGTGCTTGCAGAGTATCTTGCCACAGGCCTCGATCCGGAAAAGGCAACGTTGTATGTGCAAAGCGATCTGCCTGAGATTGCAGAACTCTATCTTATACTGAATATGAATGCATATATGGGTGAACTCGAAAGAGTTACAACCTTTAAGGAGAAAGCCCGCAAACAACCTGAAAATGTAAATGCAGGCCTCCTCACTTATCCAAGCCTCATGGCAGCTGACATTCTTATTCACAAAGCGCATAAAGTTCCTGTGGGTAAAGATCAGGAACAACACCTTGAAATGACCCGCACATTTGCACGTCGTTTTAATCGTATGTATCAGGAAGATTTTTTCCCAATTCCACAGGCATATAACTTTGGCGCTGATCTTGTGAAAGTTCCCGGCCTCGATGGCAGCGGAAAAATGGGCAAATCAGAAGGAGAAGGCAATGCAATTTTCCTTGTTGACGACCCTTCTGTTATCCGAAAAAAAGTTATGAGAGCAGTTTCAGATGCAGGGCCATCTGAGCCAAATCAGCAAAAACCTGAGCCAATAGAAAATCTATTTTCGCTCCTGAAAATTGTTTCCGCTCCTGAAGTAGTTGGGTTTTTTGATCAGCAGTACAATCAATGTGCAATTCGTTATGGCGATCTGAAAAAACAGTTGGCAGAAGATGTTATCGCTTTTACCGATCCCATCCGCAAGCGCATTCTTGAAATTGCAGCAGATGAAGCTTATATAAGCAAAGTAGCCAGATTAGGCGCCGAAAAAGCACGCGAAAGTGCTGCTAAAACAGTAAAGGAAGTGCGCGAGATAATCGGTTTCAGACCTTTTTAATGAATCAAAAACATTATGGGTAATATTGAGAAAAACATAAGCAAACTTGTAACATTCATGTTGCGTTTGGCTGCAATCATGTATTTTTTTACAGCCTTGTATCCATTTCTGGTTGATCCCGGATTTGAGAGCACTTTCGGAGCATGGTCTGTAAGATGGATATTGATCATTCTGCTTGGCGCAATCATCCTTGCATTTTTCATTCTCAAAAAATCCGAGTTTTATGTTTATGGCTTCTTTCTTGTCCTTATTGTTTCAATTTACCAGATGTTTGCATCACTCACCGTTAGCAGGTCAATAACCGAACTTTTTCTACATTTTTATGTGCTTTCAACAGCAATATATTTTGTAACCCGCGATATAAGAACACAATACGGCAGCAGCAGACATCGCAGACATTCAAAAACTAATCCAGGAACAGGCACTGCATGACAAAATTTATTTCAACTGAAAAGAATCCCGAAAGAGCAGTTGTTGTTGGACTTGCAACCCGATACCAATCGAAGGAGAAGGTAGATGAGTATCTCTATGAACTCGAATTCCTGCTCGAAACAGCTGGTGGAATTCCGGTTAAACGTTTTACACAGGCGCTTGATTTGCCCCATTCCCGAACCTATGTTGGTGCAGGAAAACTGGAAGAGATAGCACAATATGTCAAAGCTGAAAATATAGATTTGGTTGTTTTTGACGATGAACTGGGCGGCTCCCAAATTAGAAACATTGAGAAAGAAGTGGGCTGCAAAATACTTGACCGCACCAATCTCATTCTCGATATTTTTGCAAAACGCGCACGCACAGCACATGCCAAAACTCAGGTAGAACTGGCGCAATACCAATATCTTTTACCGCGTCTGACACGTATGTGGACGCACCTCGAACGGCAACGCGGAGGTATCGGACTACGCGGACCAGGAGAAACAGAAATTGAAACCGACCGTCGCGTCATCCGCGAAAAGATCAGTTTGCTCAAGGAGCGACTGAAAGAAATCGATATGCAGCAGGCTGTTCAAAGGAAAAACAGAGGAAAAATGATTCGCGTGGCTTTGGTTGGCTACACCAATGTGGGCAAATCTACACTGATGAACCTGCTCAGCAAATCGGATGTCTTTGCAGAAAATAAACTGTTTGCGACATTGGATACTACTGTTAGAAAGGTAGTGGTTGAAAATCTGCCTTTTTTACTTTCCGATACAGTGGGCTTCATTCGCAAATTGCCACATGGTCTCATTGAGTCATTCAAATCAACATTGGATGAAGTACGGGAATCGGATATTTTGCTGCATGTAGTAGATATTTCACATCAGGAATTTGAATCACAGATAGAGACGGTAACACAAACTTTGACAGAGATTGGCGCCGGTGACAAAAAAACCATCATGGTTTTCAACAAAATTGATGCTTATACCTACGAGCACAAAGATGAAGACGACCTGACGCCGATCACAGAACGCAATTTCACCCTGGAAGAAATGCAGAATTCCTGGATTGCAAAATCAAATACCCCCTGCATTTTTGTTTCAGCGCTTAAAAAAGACAATTATGCCGAGCTAAGGGAAATGCTCTACAAAGAAATTCGCGACATGCACGCCATCCGCTACCCGTATGACAACTTTTTGTACTGAAAAACTGATAACAGGAAAATCATAGCCACAGAAATATCAGTGGCATGTAAATTAACCTGATTTTAACAAAGCCGGAAAACCATAGTATTGCAGAATGTCTATTTTTGACCTTTCAAACAACTGCTGATGAAAAAAATACACCTTATCGGATTATCCCTGTTAGCGGCACTTTTATTAAGCGCTGCATGGCCTGCAAACGGATTTGCACCGCTTATTTTTGTTGCTTTTGTACCCCTGCTTTTCATACAGGATTATTTAGGAAATGAACGAAAAAAAGGCGTGTTTGCGCTGGCATATTTAAGTTTTTTTGTTTGGAACATCCTCACAACATGGTGGATATGGAACTCAACCGAAATAGGCGCCATCGCGGCATTGGGGTTGAACTCCCTCTTTATGGCCACTGTTTTCTGGCTTTTTCATTTCACTAAAGTTCATCTGTACGAAAATCGCAAAGGCTTTTGGATTCTCATCTTCTATTGGCTGACATGGGAATGGTTTCATCTTGACTGGGACCTGAGCTGGCCATGGCTCAACCTGGGTCATGTTTTTTCGACAAAGCATCATTGGATTCAATGGTACGAATATACCGGTGTTGCCGGCGGAACTGCGTGGATTTTGCTTGTGAACATCCTTGTTTTTCAACTGATAAAGAAAATCATAAAAGACAGAAAGACCTCCAGGAAATTTGGACTTCAGCTGGCCGGTGTGTTTCTTGTCGTTCTGATCCCCGTAATGATTTCGGGTTACATTTACAGAAACTATGAAGAAGTTGGTCCAACAGCAGATATCATCGTGGTGCAGCCTGACTTTGATCCATATACTGAGCAATACGAATTGCCGCCTTCAGCCATTATTGACCGCAACCTCGAACTCGCCATGCGCGCCATGACTTCAAAAGCCGATTTTGTTGTCTCTCCTGAATCAGCCATACAGGAGGAGATATGGGAAGAACAGCTAAGCCGATCTTCAGGGCTGGCACAGCTGAATGAATTCATCGGACAACATCCCGAAACTGCCATTGTTATTGGCGCGAGCACCTTCAGTATGGTTCCGGCCGGACAAGAGAAACACCATGCAGCCCGCAAATTCAGAACTATTGAAGGACACTATTTCGCCTACAATACGGCCTTTTATCTTGACGCAAGTCCGCAGCTGCAGCTCTACCATAAATCTAAACTCACGCCAGGCGTGGAAATGATGCCTTCATGGAGAATCCTCCGCCCACTTAACAATTTTGCCATCGATCTTGGAGGCACTGTCGGAACACTCAAAGTGGATGAAGAAAGGAAAGTTTTTGTGCATAAGGACGGATTGTTCAAAGTGGCGCCAGTCATTTGTTATGAATCCGTTTATGGCGAATTTGTTAATGGCTATGTGTTGAATGGCGCCAACCTGATATTTATTATAACCAATGACGGTTGGTGGGGCAATTCTCCCGGTCACCGACAGCATCTTGAATTTGCAAAACTGCGGGCCATCGAAACACGCCGAAGTATTGCCCGCTCTGCCAACACAGGCATTTCAGCATTCTTCGATCAACGGGGCGACATCTATCAGGCTACACCCTACCGCGAACCTGCTGTTATAAGGCAAAAACTTTCGATCAACGAAAAACTAACCTTTTATGTGCGATTCGGCGACTACCTCGCCCGCATTTCTGGTTTTATAAGTGTGATCTTTTTGCTTACCGGCTTCACAAGAAAGTTGCTCAAAAAAAGAAAAGCACTTTGATGCAAATACAAAATGCCTCCGTTTCTGAAGAAATGCATTTGCAGCTTGGGCCTTTTCAGGGAATAACTGATGTGTATTTCAGGCAGGTTTACATGAAGCATTTCGAAGGAATTGATAAACTTTTTACACCATTTTTTTCCGGCATCCATAAGGAAAACAGCAAAAACCTGCGCAGCGATGAAATCAAACCGGCGCTAAATGATCTAAGCATTACTGTGCCTCAGATTTTGAGTAACGATGCAGATGAAATCATTCGCTTTTCTTCGCAATGCAATGCTATGGGATACAATGAAATCAATCTGAATATGGGTTGTCCTTATCCTTTGGTTGCAAAGAAAAAACGCGGTTCGGGGCTTCTACCATATCCAACACTGGTGCAAAGCATCCTCGAAAAACTTGAAGGTAAACTAAGCACCGGATTTAGCATCAAATGCAGGCTTGGATACCACAATGCTGATGAAATTGATGAATTGATACCAATATTTAATAACTTCGACCTTTCCGAATTGATCATTCATGCAAGAATCGGAAAGCAATTATATAAAGGTATTCCGGATTTTGATCGTTTCAAAGCTGTTATTTCTCAAATAAAAGCGCCGCTCGTCTACAACGGAGATATTTTTTCGTCAGATAATCTGGATGATTATCAGGCAAAATTTGAATTCATAAACAGCTGGATGCTTGGGCGTGGTTTACTCGCCGATCCCTTCCTTCCTTCAGATCTCAAAAAGATTCACAATGTTGCAGAAAATGACAATCGGAAAGAAAAAGTAAGACTTTTTATGAACGAATTGTATCAACTTCGAAGGGAAATGAGCAATGACAATCTTTCGGTTTTAGGTAGAATGAAAGAGCTTTGGTCCTATCTAAGGTTTTCCTTTGATGAACCTCAAACCGTGTGGCGGCTTGTTCGCAAAGTGAAAAACTTTGCTGAATATGAATCTGCAACGGATGCGATTTTTAACGAATTGTATTGGGTTGGAACTGGTTATGCACGGAAAAGCGAAATTCAGCTCACTGAAGACCAGTAAAATTATAGCCAGCATTTTCGCTCATAATTCTCATTTTCTTTGTGGAACTTAGTGCCTTCTTCGTGGCGCTCTGTGCAACAGCTCTGTCACAAAGTTTCCCTCGTTCGGCGTAGTTTACAACCATAGCCGTAAGCTTCGATTGTCTAATTTTGCCGTCTCAATTAAACATTTCAAAATACGATGGACGATACACGCACCAACATCATACTTCGCAAACCTGAATGGCTCAAAACAAAAGTTCCGGCAGGAAAATCATATTTATCAAGGCTGGCGCGGATTTGCAATCCGTGACACAGCTTAGTTAATTTATAAAGGCACAAATTACAAATCCGGGCCAGCCTTAAAGACGGCCAGATAGAATATGCAATCCGTGACCCTTGGATTTTGTTTGAGGCACGAAATACAAATTCTATCAAGGAACTATTTGCACGAATCTAGATCTGTTGTTCTATGACTTCTGTCGGATTATAATTTGTTGAGGCTTATGCGTTTGGCACGGATTGCAAATCCGCGCCAGCCTTCGATCGATACTCCCTTTTAATACTATATAAATTGTCTTAGCTTGACCGCAATGGTTTGCAACTACGTCGCCGCATTCTATTGGTCTCCAGACCGTTGAAAACACGGTTTGCTTTATTGTCCTTTTGTTTCGGCAATACCGAAAGCTTTCGGCACTAAAACCATTTGCCCAAACGATGGCTCACGCGCTGCGTTGAAGTAACATTATAATTTATGAGAACCATTTTTTGGAGACTGCTGATGCGTTCGGCGGAGTTTGTTGCATTTTTTTCATCTAAGCCGATGTATTCATCAAAATTTCTCGCGCTTTCCTTTTTATACTGCGAAAAAGCTACATTTGTATTTGCTTTCAAATAATATAAAATGCGTATTCCAAAACTCAGCTTTCATTTAAGTTACCAGATGATCGTCTGGGCGCTTGTCAGCATTGCGCTTCTTCTGGCTGTTGGCTACCTCATTATTTCATACATCTATCAGCTACAGGATAACACAAAAGTGTTAATAACCGAAAACGCGATCAGCACCCGCAATGCTCAGGATCTTCGACTGGCATTATACCGTGTTCGGGCAGCATCGCTTACAAATGTTTTTGATAAGAGTGATGAACAGATTCAAAACCTCGAAAGGGAACAAAAAGCATTTCTTCTTCTTGTCGACAAAGCAGATCAGGCAACCAACACTTTTGAAGAAAATAAACTGATTCAGCAAATTTCAGCATTGTTTTCAAACTATGAGCAAACCTTGAAAAACGCAATCGAAATGCACAGAAAGGGGCGGCTTACACAGCCAAATGCAGTGATATTGCTCGCCAGCCAGGATCTTATTAATACCATTGAAGATAAAACCAACCAGCTTATCAATATCAAGGAAGAAAAGCAAAATACCCTTGAAAACAGCATCGAAGTCAATGATAATATTATCACTACAGCCATATACTCACTCGGTATAAGTGGAATTATAATGGGACTCATTCTGGGTTGGTTAATTGCCCGTATTATCCTGAATCCGATATACAAACTGGTGTTAAAAGTGCGCGATGCAGCCGGTAGTGAGGTTGTGGAACATATACGCATGACTCCCGGCAAAGAGCTGGAAGAGCTCGACCTGCACATCAACCGGCTTATCGGGAGAATCAACAAAGCCAACGAGGACCTGCAAAAAAACAGGGAACTACTTGACCGTTCAGCCAAGTTTGCTGCAGTCGGAAAAATTGCTCCGGCGCTGGCCCATGAAATAAGAAACCCATTAACGTCAATCAAAATGCTTATTCATAGCATGTTGCAAGAAAGTGAAGATGGTTCTGAGCAAAAAGGTGATCTTGAAATCATGCTTCATGAAATCAACAGAATGGAGGAGTTTTTACAGAATTTCCTTAAATATGCACGCCCATCGAAGCCCCAAATGCAGCAAATTGATGCCATCGAAGTCATCCGTCAGGTGCTGCATCTGATGCAGGCCAGATTGAAACAAAGCAACATCAGTCTGAAAGAAAACTATGAAGAAACTGCTGTCATTATAAAGGCTGACCCAAATATGCTGAAACAGATTTTAATGAACCTCATCATCAATGCAGTGGATGCAATGGGTAAAAGTGGTGTTCTGACTATTTCGACCAGAAAAACTACTGACACAGAGGGTCAACCAACTTTTATCATCAGCGTTGAAGACACCGGCTCCGGAATACCGGCTGAAATTATTGACACACTTTTCGACCCGTTCGTTAAAAACAAAGAACATGGTATTGGTCTGGGCCTGTCAATTTCGCAACGAATTGCCGACTTGCATCATGGTCATATTCATGCATCTAACAATCATCCTAACGGTGCTGTTTTTTCACTTCATCTCCCGATTCAAAGCTGATCATGGATAAAAAACTGATACTTATCGTTGATGATGAAGAGAACGTAAGGTACTCCTTCCGAAAGCTTTTTCGCGATCCGTTGATAGAAATAATTGAAGCCACCAACGGTCTTGATGCACTGACAGTGCTTAAAAAGGAAAACCCTGATCTTGTGCTGATGGACATTGAAATGCCCGGCATGAATGGACTCGAAGCTATTCAGAGAATAAAAATTATGCAACCAACGTTGCCGGTGATCATTATGACTGCCTTTGGCACTACCGAACGTGTGATAGCTGCAATGAAATACGGCGCTTTCGAATACATTGAGAAACCTTTCGATATTGAACGGCTAAAAACCCTTGTTAAAGAAGCCCTCGAAACCAAAAAGTTTTCTAAATCAGAAAAAGCTGTTGCAGAAAGTCATTTCACTGCAAGCCCCGATGAGATTGTAGGTTCAAGCACAGCCATCAAGGAAGTTTATAAAATGATTGGCCGTGTGGCCGCTTCCGATGTGAGTGTGCTCATCAGCGGTGAGAGCGGAACGGGAAAAGAGCTGGTTGCTAAGGCAATACATCGCTACAGTGATAGGATAAACAATCCTTTTATTGCAATAAATTGCGCTGCTATTCCAGATAATCTTTTGGAAAGCGAACTCTTTGGCTTTGAAAAAGGCGCATTTACAGACGCTTCTCAACCTAAACAAGGCAAGTTTGAGCAGGCCAATGGAGGAACTCTTTTTTTAGATGAAGTAGCAGATATGAGTATGACCCTACAGGCAAAGCTATTGCGTGTTTTACAGGAAGGCACTTTTGAAAGACTTGGGAGCAACAAAACCGTACAAACGGATGTTCGCATCATTTCAGCTTCCAACAAAAATCTTGAAGCAGCTATCGCTAAAGGTCAGTTTCGCGAAGATCTCTATTACAGGCTTAAGGTTATCACCATTACAATTCCTCCTTTGAGAATGCGAAAGGAAGATATCCCGCTTTTGGCTAATTACTTTGTCAGGCGATACAGTCATGAGTTAAAGCGCCATTTGGTAACGATTCCACCTGAAACCATTGAATTGCTCGAAAACCAGCCTTGGCCTGGAAATGTCAGAGAGCTTGAAAATTTGCTGAAACGCTCCATCTTACTTTGCAAAAGCAACGTCATTACACCCGATCTGATTCAAAAGGAGATAGTTTCAGAAATGATAAACAAGGCTGTTTCCGATATAAAAGATATTTCTTTTATCCCTGAAAACTTATCAGATTTCGAAGGCAGGTTGTACAAGCATGTTATTGAAAAGACAGAGAAAGAGTTGATTGTTAAATGCATGCAGCAAAACAAGGGTAATCATGCAAAAACAGCACGACTTTTAGGGATATCGAGGGCAATGTTGTATGAACGCATGGAAAAATTCGGCCTTTCAACACAGGAGAATACTGACTCCACTGACTGAAATTCTTACAACCTGACTGAATTTCATACACTTTTTGTTGATATTTTGGGTTTAAGTACTCAGCCAAAAAAACACGTTTAATCTATTTAATTGAATATAAATGTTTTATAACATTTGGCACACCTATTGAAGTATAGTGATTCGTAAAAATAAATCTATTCATCAATAAAATTTAAAACCATGAAAAATTTCATTAAAACCACCTTTGCAATTGGAATCATTGCGTTGACTTTTGCAAGTTGCGCTAAAGCACCAGAAGTAGAAATGACCAGCGCCAAAGCTTCTATCGAAGCCGCTAAAGCAGTTGAAGCAGAGCGTTATGTTCCTTCAGAATTCAAAGCATTGCAAGATTCAATGAACGTAGCAGTATTGGAAATTGAAAATCAAAATTCAAAATTTGCACTTTTCAGAAATTACAAAAAAGCAACTGGCACTTTAACATCTATTGCGACAATGTCGGAAACAGTTAAAGAAAATGCTGCAGCTCGTAAAGAAGAAGTTAAAAACGAGGCACAACAGGCACTTGCTGAAGTTACCGCACTTGTTACGGAAGTAAAAGAATTACTTGCTTCAGCTCCTAAGGGAAAAGAAGGCAAGGAAGCTCTTGAAGCCATTCAGGGGGATGTGGTTTTAGTCGAGTCTTTCCTTGCTGAAGTTTCCACACTCATCAACAATGGTGATTATCTTACCGCTGTTGACAAAGTGAAAGCTGCAGGCGAAAAAGCTGCTGCATTAAAAGCTGAACTTGAAGAAGCTATTGCAAAAACAACTAAACGCAGGTAGTAGCAAAAACACAGGGTTCGAAAATCCTGTTTGCAAAACCTGAAAGAAGCTTTCTTCTGTCAGAAAATCCAAAAACCCCGGTAATCATATATTGCCGGGGTTTTTGATTGAATATTCCAGATTACATTATCAATGCAAATCTCCCGATAGACGGAACGACCTTATCTCATTAGCCTGCTTTCACTCGCACCGGCATAAAGCATATTATAATTTCATCTGGTATTTTTTGTATCTTAAATCGTACTATTTTTGTGCGATTTTTATTCATAGCCGAAACAACAAAAAACACTTTTTTGAGGTTTGAACGCATAAATACAGACGTCCTAAATTAATGAAAAAGATAATCCTTATTCTTACAGTCTTACTGCTGATAGCTTTCTCAACTTTTGCCACTTTGTACTATTTTGCGCCAAAACCCCCGATGGGAACGCTCGAAAAATGTCATAGAGATATTAGCGCTGCACATGACGCAGAAGCACAAAAATACGCGGCTGATCTGCTTGCCGAAGCAGAAGTATTTTATGAAGAAGCCAAAAAAGCATTTCAGGAGCAAAATCAAAAAATCTATTTTTTACGCGATTACAGTACCGTTCTTAATTTGGTTTCACAGGCAACTGCCAAGGCTGAAGATGCTATCAAAAAAACAGCAGATGCAAAAGCAAACCTTAAGACAGACATCAAGAAAAAACTCGATTCAGTAAATCACAAAATAGAGCATTTTCAAACCTATTACGCACATTTGCCTTTAAATGCGAAAGCAAGGAAAGATTTCACCAACGCAAAATTAAAATACCTGGAGTCGCAGCAGGCCTTCGAAAGA
>JAGXRB010000208.1 GCA_018336075.1 Bacteroidota bacterium | reverse complement strand
TAAAAACCTTCGCGCCATTGACCATAACACCTTATTAAGTAAGCTCACCGATGAACAGTTTGCAGCCCACGACGAGGTGATGCTGCCGTCCGAACGACTGAGGGCTGCATTTGTGTTGTATCCCGGACTGCTGAAAACAACAGAGAAACTTTTACTTGAATGTGAAATTGATTTTGATTTTTCGACGATAAAAAACCGAAAAACCTTTACCGGTAGTGCTAAAGATGATCGCGACCTGCTCCACAAACTGGCTTTCGACGGCATGAAATACCGCTATGGCGACAGCAACAAAGAAGCTCTGAAACGTGTAACGGATGAGTTGGCCATCATTGATAAGCTGGGTTTTTCAGCCTATTTTCTTATCACATGGGATGTTATCCGTTATTCCATGTCGCGCGGTTATTATCATGTGGGAAGAGGCAGTGGCGCAAACAGTGTAGTCGCTTATTGTCTGCGTATTACCGATGTAGATCCGATTGAACTTGACCTTTATTTTGAGCGTTTTTTGAATCCCAAACGCACCAGTCCGCCCGATTTTGATATCGATTATTCCTGGAAAGAGCGCGACGAGGTCATTGATTACATTTTCAAACGTTATGGTCATAAACATACTGCGCTTTTGGGGACTATCTCCACCTTTCGCGGAAAATCAATCTACCGTGAACTGGGCAAAGTGCATGGTCTTCCGAAGGCTGAAATTGATGAGTTGGTCAGTGATCCGAACCGTTTTTATACACTTAGCAATCTCACCCGACACATTCATGAACTGGCACAGTATCTTCTCGATTTTCCCAATCAACGCAGCATTCATGCAGGCGGAATCTTGATTTCAGAAGAACCAATCACCAATTATGTGGCATTGGATCTGCCTCCGAAAGGTTTTCTGACAACCCAATGGGATATGTATGTTTCAGAAGATCTTGGCTATGAAAAACTCGATATTCTGAGTCAACGTGGCATCGGACATATCAAGGAAGCAGTTGATATTATCCGTGAAAACCGTGGCATCACTTTAGATGTCCATCAGGTGCAGTTGTTTAAACAAGACGCAAAGGTGAAAGATCAGCTAAGGCGTGCCGAAACAAACGGATGTTTTTACATCGAAAGTCCTGCCATGCGCGGACTGCTGCGTAAGTTGCGTTGCGACAATTATATCAGTCTTGTTGCCGCAAGCTCCATCATTCGTCCCGGTGTTGCCAAGTCGGGCATGATGCGTGAATATATTTACCGGTTTCATCATCCTGATGGGTTCAAATATATTCACCCTGTGATGGAACAGCAGCTTAAAGAAACATATGGTGTGATGGTATATCAGGAGGATGTGCTTAAAGTTTGTCATCATTTTGCCGGACTTGACCTGGGCGATGCCGATGTGCTCAGACGAATCATGAGTGGTAAAAAGCGCAAAAAGAATGAGTTCGAAGAAATTGTTGAAAGGTTTTTCAATAATTGCAAAGCGCGCGGCTACCCTGATGACATCACAAAAGAGGTTTGGCGGCAGATAGAGTCTTTCGCGGGTTATTCCTTTTCAAAAGCGCATTCAGCTTCCTATGCGGTTGAAAGTTTTCAGAGTCTTTTTCTGAAAGCCCATTATCCGTTGGAATTTCAGGTGGCTGTAATTAATAATTTTGGCGGTTTTTACAATACATGGGTTTATTTTAACGAGGCAAAACGGCAGGGCGGAACGATACATCTGCCTTGTGTGAACTACAGTGAGTATTATACTTCTCTTAAAGGCACGACGATTTATATCGGTTTTGTGCATCTCGCCGGACTGGAAAACGATTTTGCCAATCTGATTGTTGTCGAAAGGATAAAACACGGTCATTTTAAAAGTTTGCATGATTTTATCGACAGGATGAAACCCGGCATGGAACAGCTTATTCTGTTGATCCGCGCAGGTGCTCTGGCATTTACAGGACAACCAAAACCGGGGCTGTTGTGGGAGTCGCACCTTTATCGAAAGAAAAGTCATCATGTTGACCAGTCTGCTTTATTATTCCGGGAGGAAGCGCAACGCTACAACCTTCCGCAACTGGAAAATCAACTTATCGAAGACGCCTATGACGAGATTGAACTGATTGGTTTTCCTGTCTCAATGTCTGATTTTGATCTGCTCGAAACCAAATTCAGGGGAGAAACGATGGCCAATGAAATGTTGGGCAGGGTAGGGCGTAAGCATCGATTGCTTGGCAAACTTGTTACCGTGAAATATGTGAAAACCGTCAGAGGTGAACTGATGCATTTTGGCACTTTCATGGATTATACAGGCGAACTGTTTGATACAGTGCATTTTCCACCAACGCTGAAAACCTATCCTTTTCAAGGTTCGGGCATGTATCTGCTTCTGGGTAAAATTGTTGAAGAGTTTGGCTATCCCATGCTGGAAGTGGAAAAAATGGCGAGAATGCCTTTGCAGGCAGATCCGAGACAAGGATGATCAAAGTTTCCTTTGGCTTATGCTGCAAGAGAAATCGTAACCCCTTCAAACAAAAGAAATGAAGCCTGAAAGGTTCCTATTCCAGATAGACTCCGGTGCCAATGAAGTAGGAGGTATTTGGAATCGGTTCTACGTAACCAAGTTTTCTTTTTTCACCACTGTCGCCCGGTTTAATCCAGTAAAACTCTACATATCCGCCACCACTTTGTGCTTTGGCAGAAAGCTCGCGGATAACATATTTGCCGCGTGTATCTGTATAATCATATAGATTTTGCCCCTCCAGATCTTTCTGTCTTGCATGGGCGATATTTACACATTCAAAATCATACACATAAAAGTAACCTGAACTGTCCGGATAGAAGCTGATTGGATCAATTGCCCTGCGAATATAGTTGATGATTGTTGTTTCATCAGCCATATCTTCGACGGCTTCCCCGATCGAAACAGCATAAGAGTGAACGTAAGCTTCAGCAATTTTTTTGTTCCATTCGAGAAGCTCTTCGGAGGTTAGGCCCTCGTCTTTATTACAGGAAGTTGTTCCCAAAAGAACCATCAGTAGGAGGATGCCAATGACTTGATTTTTCATTTTGAATTGTTTTGTCGGTTACAAATTTAGCCAATTAGCTTTAATTTATTTCAAAAGAAATAGTGTGTGTTTTCCCTTGCTCAGTTTACGATAATTTTCTTTGATCTTGCGACCGTGCCCTGACGGTTTTCAATGCTGATGAGATAAATTCCTTTGTTTGCGCCTCTGAGGTCGATCAATTGTGATGGCTGCCGAATCTGTATGCGCTTAATTTCAATGCCTTTAGCGTTGTTGATGACAAGTATAACGGGAAGTTCAACATTGTTATCGAGTTGTAGCATCATACTACCTGAAGTAGGATTTGGGTACAGACTGTATCTGTCGGAGCGGTTCAAACGTGGAATTCCAACAGGCAATTCCGGATTATAAGTAGCTGAATGCAACAACCATTGATTAGGATCAAAATCTATTGAGGTAACTGTTTTTCCAAAATCAAAACTGAAAATCTGATTTTGGCTGTCATTGAAAACACGTACAATGGTATCGCTGAAATCATTAAAAGAAAACTGTATGTCGAGTGGTGTGGTGAATAGTGGCCTGCGTCCAAGTTCGCCCTGCATCTGGTAAAGTTGAAGATTTACATGCCCTTCGTTTTGTTCAAAATTGTAGTAATAGGCCGGAAAATACTCATCATAAACCCATTGACTGAAAAAATACCCAAGATCGGAGCCATACGCCTCTTCAGCGAGCTCACGAAAACGTTCGGTTGATACATGGCTGAAAGCAAGTTCAGGTAGTGATGCATAACTTTTAAGGAATTCAAAAAAAACTTCATCCCCCATCAAAGACCGCAACATATGAAGCACCCATGCACCTTTATTATATATGATTGCAATAAATATACTGAATGGATCGTCAATATTTTCGAGATGTACAGTTCCACCCTGATACCATCCTTTCGATGCCATATATGCCCTGTAGGCAACCTGCCCTTGTTTGTGCTCTTTCCAGAGTGCTTCACAATAGGTTGCAAAACCTTCGTTGAGCCAGCCATGATGCCAATCGGAGCAGGTTATCTGGCAACCAAACCACATATGTGCCAATTCATGCACCACTACCATTTTCCAGTCAGGAGACATTTTGTTGATGACAGAATTGGTCTGGTTTTCGATAGCACCATAAAACCCTAATTGTGTCATACCATACTTTTCCTCTCTGAAAGGATAGGGACCGAACAATGACTCAAAAAGCGCCATCATCTCCGGAAGATCAGAAACACCAAGTCTTGCGTCGGCTGAGTCTTCAGCAAAGACATAATATTCCAGCGGAAAACAATATTCATCGTTGCAATATTCGTCTTCGAGCAGCACATAGTTGGAAATGGCCATCATCACATAATAACTCACCACAGGATAGCGATGTTTCCATTGAAATGTCCTTTCTGTTGAAGATTCCTCTACCTGTGTGAGGAGTCCGTTCGATACTCCTTTCAGCGGAATATTATTGTAATAACGAATCGGAACTGTGATGTCAATATGCACAGAATCAGCCTTATCGGAGGGGCCATCTTTGCAAGGAAACCAATAGTGAGCCAGATAGGGCGTGGACAATGTTGCCAAAACAGGCTCGTTGTTTCCGTGTGAGGAATATCGCAATCCCTTCAGGTTTCCGGCTAGACCGGTATTTCCTTTATAGAAAATTTCGATTACAGCAGTGCTGTCCTTTTTTATGGATTTATTTGGAACAATAATCAGACTGTCTCCTTGCTGAAAAAATGAAGTCGCACCTGCTATGCTATCTACAGTCAAAGAGCGTTGCAGGTCGAGCATCAACTGGTTCAGTTCCGGAATTTTGCTTGTGAAATGAATGCTGACATGGCCCTCGATCCATGCAGAATCTATTGCCGGCTTCAGGCGGAGATGATAGAAACGGACGTCAATATTGGTGTCGTTGGTTATCGTTTTGGGTTCAGTAAGCAAACTTCTCATGCTTTCCATCTCCGTACGATAAACTTCTGTGATCGTTTTTTCCTGTTGTGCAAACAAGATTGAAGGCATCAACATTACAAAGAAAAAACACAGAAAATGGAAAACTGATTTCATAAAGAATAAAAAGCAAAATTAAGAAAATACAAGTATTATACAGGTAATCAATCAAATAATAGTGCAAAAAGAGTTTTAAGACTTACGATTTATCAATGAAAGACAAACGCTTTCATTAAATTTGCACCTTAAATCAAAGATAATGATAGTAAAGAATCCAATGTTGAAAGTTTTGATGATTGACGCATCAAATAGCTATTACCGCTTAAACCGTTATCCTGTCGGTAATTTTTTTGGACCTGTTGACCTTGGTATTCACCTGGCTCATAAGTATAATAGCCTGAATATTGGTGCAGGTTTATTGGCAGGTTCCATTTTTCCGGGTTCCAACAGATTGATATTTAATGGGATTTCACCTTCATGGCATGGCTTCTATATTTCAAGTATGGGTGGAGCAGCATTGGTTTTTGACAATCTGGGAATCAATATGTTTTCAATTACCGGTAAAGCAACTCAACCTTCAATCCTTTACCTGAATCGAAATCATGGTGAGGAAGTTGAAGTAGATTTATTTCCTGTAAACCTACAGGAGGTATGGAATTATGGACGTGGAGGTGTTTACGGAGTAATGCAATTTGCTTTGGATAAATATGGTAGCCGCTATGAAAATGATCCACGTGTTTTGGCTGCAGGGCAGGCTTCTCTCTACACCGATTTTGGTGCAGTGGTTTCAGCACCTGTAAAAAAAGGAGAACTTACTTATGTTGATTGCTGGGCAGGCAGGGGAGGCTTTGGCACAAAAATGCTTCAACAACATGGAATCGTTGGTGTTATTTATGGAGGCACTGTTGTGGACGAAGATTTTCGCGACCGTAAAGTGGCCGATGAATGGTTTCAGGATAAATACAACCAAAAGCTTGCTGCTAAAGATATTGAAACAACAACTAAATACCGCTATGACCCTTCTTTTAACACCGGTGGAACTTTTGGCGTAAATTTCGCTACGCTTGAGGAACGAATTATCGCCTTTAATTACAAGACCATTTACATGTCAAAAGAGCAAAGGCTTGATATTCATCAGAAGTTTATTGTAAACCACTATCTCAAACAATTTAATGAGGAATCGATTGAAACAAAGCAACAGAAAAATTGTGGTGAACCATGCGTTGCTGTGTGCAAAAAGATGAACAATCATTACAAAAAAGACTATGAGCCATACCAGACAATGGGTCCATTGTGTGGTATTTTTGATCAGCGTGCTGCTGAATTACTCAACCAGAAAGCTGACACTTATGGTTTTGATGCAATCTCGGTTGGTGGTGTTTTATCCTGGCTGATGGAGTGCCTCAGTGAAGGTCTTATTCAACCAGAAGATATTGGCGCAAAGGCGATTCCTGTTTTTTCTCCAGATGGTTTTGATGTCGTGAATGACTCTATGCACAATGCACTTATTGGCGCCGACCTCATTGAAGAAATGGTGAAACCGGATGGGAAAATTAATTTACTATTTGGAGCCCGGAAGCTCGCCCGTCATCTTGCAAGAGAAAAAGGGGTTGCCATACTTGATAAGTTTATGTATCTGGGTTTTGCACGTCAGGGGTGGATCGTTCCAAATCAGTATTGGAGTCCTGGAGTGCTTTCTCCAATGGCCATCATGGGAAAATATTACATGAATTATGGAAAAGAATTTATCACCCCCAGAGCATTAGGACGTGAAAATGCTAAAAGGTTAATTCATGAATTAATGTTGGACAATCTTGGATTTTGTCGCTTTCACCGTGGCTGGGCCGAAGATATCATGCCAGATATTATTGAAAACCTTTTTGGTCTCAAAAAAGAATTCATGAAAAATCTGGCTTTAACTGCCTCACGGATAAATAGTCGGAATTCTTCAATATTTTGGGAATCTGAACGTAATATTGATTTCATTTTCAGTTTTTTAAAGAAGAAACTAAATGAAGACGGTGTAGAAAATGTGATGCTCGAACATTGGGTTAATCGTTTTGAAGCTGATAAATACGAGGCTGCTCTTGAATTTTGGTACGAAATCCATAAAGGTATTCATGAGATGCTGAGAGAGTTTCATTAGTTGCTAATTTCGCTTTGAATTGACTGAAAAATTAAATATTATTTGCATCATAATTATTTGTTAAACATCAATATATTAATGTGTTACAAATGTGTTTTAAGATTTTTTACTGAAAAGTTTCTGTAATCAAAAATCTGTACTATATTGTGCCGCTAAACTCAGGAATATGTTTGATACTTTATCTAAAATTGATCAGGTTAGACTTAACTTCAGCGAAGGCGGCCTGTTGTATATGAATGTTACCTTAGCCATCATCATGTTTGGCGTTGCACTGGAAATTAAAAAGGAACATTTCAAGAATATTATGCTTTATCCTAAATCAGCATTGCTTGGTATTTTTTCACAAATTTTCTTATTGCCAGCACTTACATTTTTGCTGGTTTTTTTAATAAATCCGCCACCTTCCATTGCTATGGGAATGATTTTAATTTCAGCTTGTCCGGGCGGCAATATTTCTAACTTTATCTCCGCTTTGGCTAAAGCGAATACTGCACTATCTGTGAGTCTTACCGCTTTTTCAACACTTACGGCAACTTTTGTTACACCCCTGAATTTTGCTTTTTGGGGTGGTATGTACGTTGAATACTATGAAAAAGCCAGACATTTGAACATTCCCATTCAGATAGATTTTTTGCAAATGGCTCAAACAGTTTTCATTTTGCTTGGGATACCGTTGATGCTTGGAATGTGGTTTGGTTATAAATTCCCAAAAATAACTGAGAAGTATAAGAAGAAAGTCAAGGTTACTTCCATATTTTTATACATGACTTTTATTGTCGGAGCGCTTGCCGCCAACGCTAAACATATTCCAGGTGTTATAATTCCACTTGGAATTGTTGTTATGCTGCTCAATGCGCAAACATTGTCAACAGGTTATCTTGTTGGAACTGTTTTTAAGGTGCCACGTGCCGACAGAAGAACCCTGTCAATCGAAACAGGAATTCAAAATTCTGGATTGGCTTTAGTGCTTATTTTCAATCCAAAACTATTCGATGCCAATGGTGGCATGGCTTTTATGGCTGCCTGGTGGGGAATCTGGCAAATGATTTCAGGGTTGGCCCTTGCTTTTGTTTTGTCAAAAATTCGAATTCCTGAGTTCTCATGGTCTAAAGTTTTCTCCAAAGACTAAATTCTTTCGAATACAGTAAAACTATTGCTGGACGGTTTCAATAAATCGTTCAGCATTTTTTTTAATGTCGTACGACTTTCAACCTTTCATAATTTGAAGTTGAATACATGGCATCCTAAACCTGCTCAGTGATTTGCCATTCATATACACTGTAAATTTAAGCCACTCTTGCTTGCAATTAGTGTACTTTTTTAATATGTCCGCTCTTGAACTGTAAAGTTCAGGACAAGAGCTTCCAGGTTTGATGTCTGCAAAAAGACGCAGTGAGTTCCAATTCATCGGTGTTGACCGGCATGAAGGGATATGTACAAATCATCCATCTGCTTCTAAGATTAAACCTGGCTTAATCAAAATATAAAACTTTGATCATAACCTTACCAATGTCTTAGGTTTCCATTTGGCTATAAAGCTCTGTTCATTTCTTTGAGCTATATTTTTTTCTCTTTGGTGAATATAAAAGGAGGGCTCTTTTGATTTGTGAACATCATAAGAAATAAATGTTACCAACGATTGATGTAGCCTGTTGCTTTTAGTTTTCGAAAATAAAATCTAATATGAAGGGTCAATCATCATTAAGTTACAAATGTAACTACAAATGTGAATTTACACACAGCAGTAATGATTTACATTCATAATCAATACATTATAAGTATATTACAAATGTAACATGTAATTAAGTTACATACGTAACAGTTGTTTAATGATGATGTTTTAATAAATACTTTATAAAACATTAATTACCAGTAGTATATATAAGTTTATATTAAGTAAATGTTGATAAATAGCGAATGTATTTTGATAATTTACATAAATTAGATATGCACATATATATTATTGTTAAACAGAGTTATAGATATAATTTATTAATATTTACTTCAAACACTTACTTCATTATTTTTATGTTACATATGTAAACATTATTCATTTTAAATATGTAACGTTTATATTGTTACTTTTGTAACTGCATTTCCATTAATTGAGAGCTAATTTTTTCAGTAACTGATTTTTCGTTTTTATTAAAATATAAAGTCCCATGGAAATTAAAGACAGAATTGAGCACATTATTAAAGCAAAGAATTTAACTGCTACACAATTTGCTGAGGAAATAAATATTCAGCGATCAGGCATTTCACACATTTTGTCTGGAAGGAACAATCCCAGCATGGATTTCATTTTGAAAGTCAAAGAGACTTTTCCGGAATATAGTTTAGATTGGTTGCTTCTGGGAAAAGGACCGATAACAGTAACCGCAATAAAAGCACCAAAAGCTGCTCAACCAAGTTTATTTGAACCTGTTGAAGAACCAACTCCGCAAAAGGAGAGTAAAGTGGTTGAAAATGTTGTCTCTGAGCAAGCTTTACATAATATAGAATCTGAACTGCTCTCTTCCGATTCTTTTGATAATGGTGAAGCGCAAATTTCTGCAAATAAAAATGCCTCCCGTGAAATCAACGAAAGGCATTTTACAAGCTTAAAGAAAGTCGTAAGAATGATTTTGATCTATAATGACCAAACATTCAGTATTTTAGAAAACAGTGATACTTAAAAGCGCTCCATTCCACTAAAGAAGAAATCAGCTTCAATTGCTGCATTTTCATCACTGTCAGAACCATGCACAGCATTGTCACCAATTGATTTACCATAAAGTTTTCTGATCGAGCCATCTTTTGCCTCAGCTGGATTAGTAGCTCCAATGTATTCTCTGTAGGCCAGTACAGCGTTTTCTTTTTCAAGTATAGCGGCAACAATAGGTCCCGAAGTCATTGATTCTACCAGACTGGCATAGAAAGGCCTTTCCTTATGAATAATATAAAACGCTTCTGCTTGCTCTTTGCTTAAACGCTGCATCCTTAAGGCTTTAATTGTGAAACCACCTTCAGCGATTTTTGCTAGAATTGCACCACTGTGTCCATCTAAAACAGCAGCAGGCTTTATCATCGTAAATGTTAAGTTTTTATTCATTTTATTTTTTTTGGAATATCTGCCGGCAAAAGTAATAATTTCTAAAGATGTATAACTTTAAATAGGTAGATTTTTGCATAGAAGAATTTTGAAAACTCTTGCTAAATTATTAACAATTTATTCGGTATTGATTTTTAAAAAAGCATTACTTTTGTTCTATTAAAACGTAATTGTTTAACTCAAAAAATCTTCATTATGAAAAAGATCATCTTATCTTTAATCCTGATGATTGCCTCTTCGATGCTGCTCACAGCGCAACAGGGATCAACCCCTGCTACTACTAACGGGCCCGAAATAACATTCGATAAGACAACGCATGACTATGAAACCCTTCTGGTAAATTCAGATGGTGCATATGAATTTGAATTCACAAACACTGGAAATGAGCCTCTTATTCTGACTCAACCCAGATCTTCATGTGGATGTACAGTTCCTGCCTGGCCTCGTAAACCTGTTTTACCTGGCGAAAAAGAAAAAATCAAGGTCACCTATAATACCGCTATAAAAGGCAGATTCCAAAAGACTGTAACCATTATGTCAAATGCTAATGTCAATAAATCAGTGGTTTTGACAATTAAAGGCGAAGTTGTTGACAAACCTGCAGAAGCTTTACCAGAAAAGACAACAGGTATAAGTACAACTCCAACACCAAAATAGTTTTTAAATCAAGCTTGAAAAGCCGGCTCTTGCGGCCGGCTTTTTAATTTAGTTCAGGTAAGTTTTTTTAAGTTTATAAAACCAAATACCCTTCTATATGCCAAGTATTTCTGTTAAAGGCCGCATGATGCCTGAATCTCCGATTCGAAAACTCGTACCTTTTGCTGATTTAGCCAAGAAAAGAGGAGTTAAAGTTTATCACCTAAACATAGGTCAGCCTGATATTCCTACACCTGAAGTAGCACTCGATGCCATAAGAAATTTTAATGGAAAAGTAGTCGAATATAGCCATTCAGCCGGAATACCTTCTTACCGAATAAAATTGGCTGAATATTATAAAAAACACAATATTCATATTACTGCCGACGATATCATTATCGGTGCCGGTGCTTCTGAAGCGATTTTGTTTGCATTTCAGTCAATTATGGATCCAGATGACGAAGTAATAATCCCTGAACCATTCTACGCCAACTATAACGGGTTTGCAATAAATGCCGGAATACGTGTAAAACCCATCTTTTCGTCAATTGAAAGTGGATTTGCATTGCCACCTATTGCCGATTTTGAAAAGTCTATTACTTCAAAAACGAAAGCGATCCTGGTCTGTAATCCAAATAATCCAACTGGGTATCTGTATTCGGAAGAAGAATTGGAAACCTTGCGCCAGCTCGTTCTAAAATATGATTTGTATCTTATTGCTGATGAGGTTTATCGCGAATTTTGCTATGATGGACACAAACATTATTCATGCATGCATTTGAAGGGAATTGAAAACAATGTTATTCTTATTGATTCTGTTTCAAAGAGATACAGTGCTTGCGGAATGAGAGTTGGTTGTATGATTTCGAAAAACAAAGAAGTGATGAGTACAGCTTTAAAATTTGCTCAGGCCCGGCTAAGTCCACCAAGTTTTGGACAAATTGCTGCAGAGGCTGCTATTCAAACACCTGACAGTTATTTTGAAGAAGTATTACAGGAATATCTTGCTCGTCGAAATGTTGTTGTTGAATCCATCAATAAAATGGATGGTGCATTTTGTCCAACGCCTAAAGGTGCTTTCTACGTAGTTGCAAAATTACCTATTGATGATTCTGATAGATTTTGCCAATGGCTGCTCGATTCATTTGAGTTTGAAATGCAAACTGTTATGCTGGCACCTGCAAGTGGATTTTATTCAACTCCCGGCAGAGGAAAAGATGAAGTTAGGATAAGCTATGTATTAAATGTCAATGACTTGAAACAGTCAATGAAAGTTCTTAAAGAGGCTTTAAAAGTATATCCTGGAAGAACAATTTAGAAATCCGGGAATTATTTAAAATCAGGATAGATTAAATAATTTATCCTGATTTTTTTATATGATTCTATTTCATTGAACCAGCTTTCTTCGATTTGCTTTCCTTTAAGTCCTTGCTCAATCTGTTTCCTGAGTTTGTCAGTTCCTGCAAGCGTATTAAAGTAATTATTGAAAAATGAATGTTGGCCTTTAAGCTCTTTCCATCCATCAATCACCCAACTCAGATTCAATTTCTTTGGATTTTGTTCAAAATCAAAGGCATAGTCATTTAGCAGGAAGCCATTGCAAACCTGGCCTTCAAGTTTAGGATTACTGCTGGCACCTTTAATAGGCTTTGGTGTAAACTTGTAATCTCCTGATTTTAGGTCAGGATGCCCAAAGACTTTAAACGGATGGATTGTACCTCGGCCAACACTCACGATAGTTCCTTCAAAGAAACAAAGCGAAGGATATAAATAGATTGATTCCCAGTCAGGTAGGTTAGGGGAGGGTTTCACTGGCAGCTTCACAATCATTTCTCTCTCATAGCCTTTCAAAGGAATAACGCGGAGGTCAGCTTTCTGTTTACTATCAAGCCAGTTTTCACCATTTACCATCAATGCGTATTCACCAATTGTAAGTCCATAAACTACCGGAACCGGATGTAAACCTACAAAAGACTTAAATTTACTTTCAAGAACAGGCCCATCAATATAGAATCCATTTGGATTTGGCCGATCCAAAACAATAATAGGGATGTTGTTTTCGGCACATGCATCCATAACATAGGTGAGAGTAGATATATAGGTGTAAAAACGAACACCAACATCTTGCAAATCAAATAAAACAACATCAATATTTTTCAAATCAGTTGCTTCAGGTTTCTTTTTGTTTCCATAAAGAGAAATAACCGGTAGTCCGGTTTTTTCGTCTTTCAGATTGGATATGTGTGCTCCTGCATCCTGATCACCTCTGAATCCATGCTCTGGAGTTAAAATTTTAACTACTTGAATGCCAGAAGAAAGCAAAGTATCAACGATATGTTGGCTGCCAATTATTCCGGTATGATTGGTTACAACTGCAATTTTTTTCTCTTTTAATAAATGCAGGTAATTTTCAGTTTGGTCAGCTCCTGTTTTAATTGCTTGATATTCTACCAGTCTGAGTGTTTGTGAATAGCTATCTTCACATGAATTAAAAACCAGTGCAAAAAGAATAATTAAGATTTTAAACAGTTGGGCATTTAATGACATAGTATGATTATTTTTGCCAGATTAGTATTGATATGCGTCCTGAAACATTTATAGCATCCAGATTATTTTCTTCTGGCAAAGATAACATTTCTGCCACTGTTGTTCGCATTGCAGTGCCTAGCATAGCACTGGGTTTGGCGGTAATGATTATTTCTGTTGCTGTTGTTGTTGGCTTCAAAGAGCAAATTAGAGATAAAGTGATTGGTTTTGTGGCACATATACAAATAGAATCACTTAGCAACAACCTTTCATGGGAAGTGACACCTTTTACCATAAATGATTCATTCATAGATAAGCTAATGGAAATCAATGGTATAAAGCATGTTCAAGCTGTTGCAAGCAAAGCCGGAATTATTAAAACAGAAGAGCATATTCAAGGCATTGTTCTAAAAGGAATTGGTATTGATTATGACTGGACTTATCTGAGTGATTATATTCTTGAAGGCAAAAAGCCAATGATATCCGACACCGCCAGGTCTGAGGAAGTGCTGATTTCAAAAAAAATTGCTGAAAAGTTGGACATAAATATTGGCGACCCATTAAGAATGTGGTTCGTTTCAGGAGAAAACCAGCAAACAAGAGGTCGCAGATTTATAGTGACAGGCATTTATGAAACAGGGTTGGTGGAGTTTGACGACATGTACATTTTTGGCGATATCCAGCATGTGCAAAGACTTAACAACTGGCAAGCAGATCAGTTTGATGCAGTTGAAATCTCAGTCTTCGATGTGAATAACATGAAAGAAATTGCAGAAGAAATATACTTTGCCATTCCTGTTGACCTGACCGCATCTACGGCCAATGAAAGCTATCCACATATATTTGACTGGCTTGATCTTCAGGATATGAACGTAATCATTCTTATTATTCTAATGATATTGGTAAGTGGAATTACGATGATTAGCACCTTACTCATAATTATTCTGGAAAGAACTTCAATGGTGGGTATTTTAAAAGCCATGGGAGCAGATAACAAGTTTATTCAGAGGGTTTTTCTGATCAATACTCTGGCTTTGTTTGCAAAAGGCATGTTCTGGGGTAATTTAATTTCAATCAGTTTCTGCTTACTTCAGATGCAATACGGGTTTTTAAAATTACCAGCTGAATCTTATTACCTTTCTGAGGTGCCTGTACATTTTAGTTGGGTTCATATCTTCATAATCAACGCAGGAGCTTTGACAGTATGGTTTTTGACACTTACAATTCCAACATCAGTAATAAGTAAAATTCAACCTTCCCGTGCTATCCGATATAGCTAGGATAAAGTTAAAAAGTTAAAATATTTCTACCTTTTGTTGCATTATTGTACTTGATGTCATATCTTTAGCCAATATTTGAATAATTAAAAAGTATTATATCAATGATTGAATATATCATAAAACCGCTACAAGGTTGTGGCAATATTATGTTTGGACAAACAATCCAGGAACTTACATCTATTCTTGGTGAAGCAGAAGAAATTGATCATCTTGATACAGATGATGATATGACAACCGTGGTTCTCCATTATTGGGAGGATGGATTGTCAGTTTTCTTTGAAGGTACTGCCAAAAATGTGATCTCCTGTTTTGAAACAGACCACCCCGATTCTACTCTTTTTGGAAAAAAAGTTTTTGAACTGAAAAAGGATGAAATAATAAGCCTTATGCAGGAAAATGGCTATAAGGAGCTCGAAGTTGAAGAGGAAGAAGGAGAGACAAGACTTACTTTTGAAGATGGCTTAATCGACTTTTTTTACGATGAAGAAGAGCTTTTGGCTGTTAATTGGGGTGTCATTATTGATGAGGATGGTGAAATAATAAATGACTGATTATTTCATTTTCGACCTTGGGTGAAAACTGATTATTGCTTCTCTAAGATATTCACGGTCAATGTGTGTATAAATTTCAGTTGTAGTAATACTCGAATGTCCCAGCATCTGCTGCACTGCTCTTAAATCTGCGCCTCCCTCAAGGAGATGAGTTGCAAAGGAGTGTCTGAAAGTATGTGGGCTAACATTTTTCTTAATACCTGCATTTTCTGCCAGCTTTTTTACAATCAAGAAAATCATTTGTCTGGTTAGACCGCTTCCCCGATCAGTCAAAAATACAGTATCACTTGCTGCGCGCTTTGGTTTAATGTGAACTCTGATAAGTTTTATATAATCGTTAAGTTGCTTAAGCGTATCTTCTCCTATAGGGGTAAATCGCTCTTTATTGCCTTTTCCAATAATTTTCAGAAAGCCATCAGTCCAATAAATATTGCTGATTTTTAGGCTAATAAGTTCCGAAACTCTAAGTCCGCCACCATACAATGTTTCAATGATAACTTTGTTTCTATGTCCATGTGGCTCGCTCAGGTCGATAGCCTTTATTAAATGTTCAATTTCAATTGCACTGATTACATCAGGTAATTTTCTCCCAAGTTTTGGAAAAGAGATTAAGGCTGTTGGATTGCTTTGAATGAGGTTTTCAAGAATAAGAAAGTCAAAGAATGAATTTATACCTGATAAGATTCGTGCCTGGGAATTACTGCTTAAACCCAGTTCGGTTAAATTTATCAAGAAATTACTTATGTGCTTTTGGCTTATTTCAGTTAGTTTTATTTCAGCATTTACTAATTCAAGATGCTGAGCCAGAAGTTTTACATCATGCAAATAAGCATCTACTGTATTTTGAGATAAGGCTTTTTCGAGCTTCAAGTATTTCCTGAAAGCTTCTATGGCATTGTATTGTTGATTCAAAGCTTTGAAATAAACTGAATACGTTTCAAATTTCTTTATTGCAATTATACAAAAAAGCCCGGTATGAAATGACCCGGGCTTAATTTACTTTTAAATATTAAGGCTCATTTTACCTGATAAAAGCATCGTTTTGGTGAGTAAATCAAATCTTGATCTTTCAAGACTTTGATTACTTTTTCAACATCTTTTTTATCAATTCCTGCTGCCTCGGCGATTTCTCCAGGGCGCATGGGCTGTGAGTTTTGTTGCATTGCGTGCAACACTTTTTCTTTTACTTCCATGATTATATGATTAAATTAGTCTTCAAGTGAATGGACAACAAGACCTGATCGCAATTTCGGCTCAAACCAGGTTGTTTTTGGTGGCATAATATTCCCGGTATCAGCAATATGAATCAACTGATCCATTGAAACCGGAAACAGCGCAAAAGCAACTGCCATCTCACCGCTGTCAACTCTTCTTTTAAGTTCTCCCAAACCACGTATTCCTCCAATAAAGTCGATTCTTTTTGATCTGCGCAAATCTGTGATATCAAGAATAGGTTCAAGAATCTGGTTTGTTAAAATTGTTACATCCAGCACCCCAATAGGGTCATGGTCATCATAAGTGCCAGGTTTTGCTTTCAGCGAGTACCATTTTCCATCAAGATACATCGAAAACTGATGTAAAGCTTCTGGCTTGAACGTGTTTTCACCTTCATCTTTAACATCAAAACCGAGCTCCAGTTTATTAAGAAACCCAGCAGGAGTTAAGCCATTTAAATCCTTCACAACACGATTATAATCAATTATAGTAAGTTGATTATCAGGAAAGTGAACGGCAAGAAAGAAATTATACTCTTCGTTTCCTGTATGCTCTGGATTCGCATTTTTCTTCTCATTTCCTACAAGTGCAGCTGCTGCTGTGCGATGATGGCCATCAGCAACATAAGTGGCAGGAATTTTATCAAATAAATCAATTATTCTGTCAATAGTTTCTTTCTCCCGAATAACCCAAAAATGGTGTCCGAAACCATCATCTGCAGTAAAATCATATTCAGGATTATTTTCATCTATATGTTTCGCTACAATTTCATCTATTTCTTTCACAGCCGGATATGTAAAGAAAACAGGTTCCATATTGGCATTAGTAACCCGAACATGTTTCATGCGGTCTTCCTCTTTATCAGGGCGTGTGAGCTCATGCTTTTTAATTACGTTGTTTAAATAGTCTTCAACCGCGGCACAACCTACGATCCCATACTGCGTTTTCCCATTCATGGTTTGCGCATATATATATAGGTATTCGTTTTCATCCTGAGTGAGCCAAAGCTTCTCCTGAAAAAGCTGGAAGTTTTCTTTTGCCTTTTGATAAACGGACTCACTATATAAGTAAACATCTTCCGGCAAATCTATTTCTGGTTTGATAATATGAAGAAGGCTGTATGGATTGCCTTTAGCTTCAATGCGTGCTTCATTTGAATCAAGCACGTCATAAGGTCTTGAAGCCAGATCTTTTACTATACTATTTGAAGGGCGTAAACCCTTAAATGCTTTTAATATAGCCATAAAAATAATTTAAATTAATTAAAAAAATTTATTTAACAGTCCAATAAATTAAAAATCAGTTACTTACTTTTGTCAAATTACATTGATCTACCAGGATTTTGCCGGATAAACTTCATCATCATATTGCTCCTGCATTCCACTTGAATTTTTTTGCAGTGATGTGATGAGGGCTCCAAGCATTTTAGTCATTTCCATCAGTTGATTTCGTGAATCCTCCTCATCTGCTTCGGTAAGATAGCTATTTTTATATGCAATTGTTGTATAAACAAGACATGCCCGTATAGCGCTTTTGGCCTCTTTAAGATGCGAAACGAAATGAACTTTCTCTCTTGCGGAGCCTTCTGCAATGTCCAAGGCAATTCTTCGGGCTGTTGAACAAAACCCATCTGCGAGTTTAGAATCAATTGCAGGAAAATTATCTGTAATCATTTGAACCCAAATGATGTAATCCAGCGCTTTGTGATAAATGCGCAAATCTTCAAAACGAAAGAACGTTAGCTGCTTGTTGGTTTGATCGTTCATTATTGTAATTATTTAGTGATTGAAGTAGAATTTAGAAACCCGCAGCATTTGTAGCTGCGGGTTATATGACTTAGATTCACTTATTTACTTTGAAAGTTAAATCATTGTTTTCAAAGAAACCAATGATTTGGTTTGCTGCTGCAATTCCAGCATTGATATTTGCCTCAGCTGTCTGAGCGCCCATCTTTTTAGGCGTACAGAATATCCTTGATGAAAAGTCATCCAACTCACTCAAATTCCCCGGGGCTACATCAGATACATAATAAAAATCTTTTCGTTCATTGAATACCCGTTTAAGACTTTCCTCACAAATAACCTCTTTGCGTGCTGTGTTTACAAGCATTGCATTGGCTGGCATAAGCGATAAAAGTTCAAAGTTAATTGACTTTTTTGTTTTTTCGTTGGCAGGGATATGCAATGAAACAAACTGACATTTGCTATACAACTCTTCCACGCTGTCAACAGCAATAACGCCATCGTTTTCAATTGCTGAATGGCTTACAAACGGGTCAAATGCATATACAGTCATACCAAACCCTTTGGCAATGCGTGCAACATGCTTTCCAACGTTGCCATAGGCATGTATGCCAATTGTTTTTCCAAACAATTCAGTTCCTGATGATCCGTTAAAATGATTTCTGACCTGATACAACATCATCCCGATAGCAAGTTCAGCAACAGCATTGCTGTTTTGTCCGGGAGTATTCATAACAACAACATTATTATCACTTGCAGCTTTCAGATCAACATTATCATATCCAGCTCCGGCCCTAACAACTATCTTAAGGTTTTTGGCACTTTCTATCACATTTTGATCTACAATGTCGCTGCGTATTATAATGGCTTCAGCATCAGCGACAGCCTGAATAAGAGAATCCTGATCAGGATACTTTTCGAAAAAAGTGCAATGATAGCCAGCTTCGCTAAAAATGGCTCTGATTTGATCAGATGCAACTTTTGCAAAAGGCTTGTCTGTAGCAACTAATACTTTAATCATGTTTTTATATTTTGTGACCAAATTTGGCCTGATTATTATTTTTTTAGATTTTCAAATTTTTGCATAACTGCAACCAATGCTTCAACACTTTCGTATGGCATTGCATTGTAAAGTGATGCCCTGAATCCACCTACTGATCTGTGGCCTTTAAGACCAATCATGCCGTGTTCTGTTGCAAAGTCATTGAATTCTTTTTCAAATTGCTCAAAACCTTCATTCATTACAAAGCAAACATTCATTCTTGAACGATCTTCTTTTGCAGGAATTGTTGGTTTAAACAGACTGTTGCGCTCAATCTCATCATATAGAAGCGCAGCTTTACGGATGTTTATTTTTTCCATTTCTGCAACTCCTCCCATATTTTTGAGCCACTTCAAAGTTTGTAGTGCAGCAAAAATTGGCAAAACAGGAGGCGTGTTAAACATCGATTCCTTGCTTATGTGTGTCGAGTATTTCAGCATTGTAGGGATGCTTCGCTCAACTTTTCCCAGAATATCATTTTTAATGATCACAAAAGTTACTCCAGCCGGTGCAAGATTTTTCTGCGCACCACCATATATTATAGCGTATTTTGAAATATCAATCGGACGGCTGAAAATATCTGATGACATATCGGCTACCAAAGGCACAGGTGAGTTTATATCTTCCAAAATTTCCGTGCCATAGATGGTGTTGTTGGTGGTGATATGAAAATAGTCAGCATCTTTCGGGATTTCATATCCCCGTGGGATATAATTGAAGTTTTTATCTTCTGATGAACCGACAACATTCACTTCGCCAAACATTTTGGCCTCTTTTATGGCTTTTGTTGCCCATTCACCTGTATTAAGATAGGCTGCTTTTTTACCAAGCAGGTTGTAGGGTATCATGCAAAATTGAAGACTTGCACCCCCACCAAGAAAAATGACAGAATAGCCTTCTGGAATCTGCAATAATTCTTTAAAAAGCGCTACAGCCTCGTCTACAACTGCAACAAATTGTTTGCTTCTGTGAGATATTTCAAGAAGCGATAATCCCATTCCAGCAAAATCTTTCAAGGCTTCAATGGTATTTTCGATCGTGTAGTCAGGCAGGATGGATGGCCCTGCGTAAAAATTATGCTTTTTCATGATCAGAAATGATTAAAATTGTTAATAAATTAAAATTTATATTTTGCAGCAAAGATAGGATATTTAAACTATTGTTAATAATTTAACGGAATAAATATCTATTTTCGCAAACGATTTAAACCAGCTTTTTATGTTATCATTATCGCAACGAATCAGGGCATTTGAACAGCTTAGAACATTTCTGAATGACTTTGTAATTGTTTGGCATAAAGATAGGGCTTATCCCACCGATAAAAGATTTACAGAACTTAATGCAGCCATCAGAAAGGCCATTGCAACAAATACATGGTATACAGAAGTGTCGATAATGGAATCTTTCTCAGGAATTGTCGAATTATTGAGTCCGCAGTTTTTTTTGTCATGGATTAATGGTTACAAAACTTTTCCCATAACCCAAAAAAGGGTAGGAGTGGTGATGGCCGGAAATATTCCGATGGTCGGTTTTCATGATTTTTTGTGTGTATTAATGAGTGGGCATAATTTTTTAGGAAAACTATCTTCCGAAGACCCTTGGTTGTTGCCGGTTTTGGCGGATGAAATTGTAAAATTTGATTCAGATTTTTCAGGTAAGATTTCATTTACTACTGAAAGGTTAAGTGGATTTGATGCAATCATTGCAACAGGAAGCGATAATTCAGCACGCTATTTTGACTACTATTTTGGAAAGTATCCTAATATCATCCGAAGCAATAGAAATAGCCTGGCCATTCTTGATGGAAATGATGATATTGCTGATATTCAAAAACTTGCCATTGATATTTTTTCATTCTTCGGGTTGGGATGTCGCAGCGTTTCAAATGTTTTTCTTCCACCCGGTTATGACCCAACAATATTATTTGAAGGTTTTAAGCAGTTTGAAGATATGAAAAACCATCACAAATACTTCAACAACTACGAATATAACAAAGCGATTTTGATGGTGAATGGCGACAAGTATTATGACAATGGTTTTTTAATCCTTAAGGAAGAAGCCCAACTTTCATCGCCTGTTGCAGTGCTTCATTATCAGTTTTACTATGATAAAGCACACCTCAGTACCCTTATCGATAGTAATAAATCAAAGATTCAATGCATAGTTTCTAAAGATGCTTCCTGGCCCAATTCGGTAAATTTTGGAGAAGCACAGCGTCCACGCATTCATGATTATGCAGACAATATTGATACAATGGAATTTTTATTAAAATTGAAATGATATGATTTATGGTTGTTAATACATTGATATACAATGTTATAAATTTTTCTTACGATGAAAATTGATTCAATCTAAAAAAAATGCTTTAAAATATTTGTTATTTCATTGAAAGATAGTAATTTTGCAGCCCTAAAAATATTAAAGCCGATTAAGCGATGAAAAAAGACCTTCACCCAAAAGACTACAGATTAGTTGTTTTTAAAGATATGTCAAATGACTACAGTTTTCTTTCAAGATCAACTGTAAAAACAAAAGAAACCATCGTATGGGAAGATGGCAACGAATATCCAGTTGTAAAACTCGAGATTTCGCACATGTCGCATCCATTCTACACTGGTAAAATGAAGCTTGTTGACTCGGCGGGCCGCGTTGATAAGTTCAAAAATAGGTATAAGAAACACTATGAAGTCCGTACAAAATAATTGTCCGGTGTTGAAATAAAAAAAGCTCTTATCCCATAGTGATGAGAGCTTTTTTTGTTTCAGCCAAAAATTTATCAACAATTTATACGTTTTTAACATGTATTTATCAACAATTGAGACCTGACAAAAAAAAATACCTATATTTGTTAGTTGATAAATAAAACAGACAATCCTAATAAATTTATGAATTACATACTTTTTGATAGTGCAACTCGCAACAATTTGCTTCCTCTAACATTTACCCGCCCGGTAGCAGATATTCGTTTCGGTATCCTTACGATCAGAGAAAAATGGGAGAAGTTTCTCAATGTGACTACATCAAGTTTAACAGAGAAATATCTAAGTCTCAAGTTTCCATTAATTGAGGCTGATATAAATATGCTCATTAATGGCTCCATATGTCCAAATGCCAAGCTTGTTGATCAGATTACAAAACTAACACAAGGGCAAACACTTATCAAGGAAGATACAATCATTGCAATGTGTCTCAATGCCGAATCACTTAAAAATCTTGGTGATGCGAGTGCAGATGATATGGAAACCATTGAAACAAATGTTGATTTTTTAAAAATCGAAAATTCCTGGGATATTTTTAATCTTAATGATTCTGCCATTAAAGAGGATTTTGTTCTTTTAACGAAAGGAAGAAAATCACAACCTATAAGTAGTACAAATCGCTGCGTTAATCCTGAGAATATCTTTATTGAGGATGGAGCTAATGTTGAGTTTGCCATTCTTAATGCCTCAAGTGGTCCAATTTATATTGGGAAGCATGCCGAAATTATGGAAGGCTCAAAAGTAAGAGGATCTTTTGCACTTTGCGAGCATGCAGTCCTAAAAATGGATGCAAAGATTTATGGTGCTACCACAATTGGGCCCTATTCTAAAGTTGGCGGTGAAGTAAATAATTCAGTTATTTTTGGCTTTACAAATAAGGCACACGATGGATTTCTGGGACATTCTGTTTTGGGCGAGTGGTGTAACCTTGGTGCTGATACCAACACTTCAAACCTTAAAAACACATATGAAGAAGTAAAAATTTGGTCCTATACGGAAGATTGTTTTATTTCCACAGGCCTTCAGTTCTGTGGTACAATCATGGGTGACCACTCAAAATGCGGAATAAACACAATGTTTAATACCGGAACTGTTGTTGGAGTCAATGCCAATGTGTTTGGTTCAGGATTTCAGCGAAATTTCATACCTTCCTATTCTTGGGGTGGAACACATGGACTTATGGATTATGATCTCAAGAAAGCCCTAAAAACAGCAGAGATTGTTTTTGAAAGAAGAAAAGTGAATTTTGATTCCAAAGAAAAAGCAATTCTTTCTGAGATTTTCAATTTGACATACAGAAACCGGCGTGCTTAATTTTTGATGGCACGTCTTTTGCACTAAGTTTTGCTATTAATTGAGTGGCAATCTGAATATGCCAACAAAAACTCTATTTGTTAAAATTATATAGCAATTAATGTGTTTAACTGACAATTTGTCGCATAACCTTTTTATGAGTAAAATATCCCAGGCCGCAATTCTAAATCTATCTGACATTCTTGATTCTGATGCTGAATTCATTCCGCTGCTTTCTGCGGAAGATGAAGTTTTAATGAATGCCGAGAGCATTCCGGAAGAGTTAGCGATACTGCCTTTGCGTAATGCAGTTCTATTTCCAGGTGTTGTTATTCCAATTACAGTTGGGCGAAATAAATCAATTCAATTGGTAAGAGAGGCATATCGCAAAGAAAAAATTATCGGAGTTGTAGCTCAAAAAGATCCTTCTGTTGAAGATCCCGGGCCAGAAGATCTTTATCAAATTGGCACTGTTGCACATATCCTTAAAACTTTGCAAATGCCTGACGGCAATACAACTGTCATTATCCAAGGTAAAAAGCGATTTAAGCTAAAGGAAATCATCCAGCAAGAACCATATATTAAAGCAAAAGTTGAATCTTTTGAAACAGAAGAGAGCGCTTTAAGCGACTCAAATTTTCTGGCACTTATCCAATCAATTAAAGATATCGCAACCCAAATAATCAAAGATTCTCCAAATATACCAGCAGAAGCTTCAATTGCAATCAACAACATCGAAAGTCCGGCATTTCTGGTAAATTTTGTATCAAGCAACCTGAACAATTCTGCTATTGAAAAACAGCAGTTACTCGAAATTTCAGACCTTGTTGAGCGTGCGAATAAAGTTTTGGGAGCCCTTTCAAAAGAGCTGCAGATGCTTGATTTGAAGAACCAAATTCAAAGTAAAGTAAAAACGGACCTTGACAAACAACAGCGTGATTATTTTCTTAATCAACAGTTGAAAACGATTCAAGAAGAATTAGGAGGGGCGCCTAATGATCTTGAAATAAAAGAATTGAAGCTAAAAGCTGTCAAGAAAAAATGGGATACAGAAGTTCAAAAAGTATTTGATCGTGAACTGGCAAAACTTATGAGGATGCATCCACAGGCAGCCGAATATGGAATCCAGTTTAATTATCTTGATTACCTGGTTGAAATACCCTGGAATGAATTTACAAAAGACAATTTTGACCTGAAGAATGCGCAAAAAATTCTTGACGAGGATCATTATGGCCTCGAAAAAGTTAAGGAAAGAATCATAGAACATCTTGCGATTTATAAGCTTAAACAAGATATGAAAGCACCCATATTATGTTTGGTTGGTCCTCCCGGAGTTGGAAAAACATCTCTTGGGAAGTCTATTGCCAGAGCAGTTGGGCGGAAATATATCCGGATGTCTCTTGGAGGTTTGAGAGATGAAGCTGAATTGAGAGGCCACAGAAAAACATATATTGGTGCAATGCCTGGTCGGATATTACAGAATCTTAAGAAAATCAAGTCTTCAAATCCTGTATTTGTTCTTGATGAAATAGATAAAGTGATTGGAACCAACATAAATGGTGACCCGCAGGCAGCTCTTTTAGAAATTCTTGATCCAGAACAAAACAGCAAATTCTATGACAATTTTCTCGAAATTGATTATGACCTTTCGAAGATAATGTTCATCGCAACAGCTAATACGCTTAATACCATACATCCAGCACTGCGCGACAGGATGGAAATTATTGATCTAAGTGGCTATCTTGTTGAGGAAAAGATGGAAATTGCAAAAAAACATCTGATCCCAAAACAAATTTCTGAGCATGGTCTTTCATCATACCATTTAAGCTTTCCAAAAAAAGTGCTTATCAAAATAATCGAAGATTATACACGTGAGGCCGGAGTAAGATCTTTGGAAAGGCAAATTGCCAGATTGATCCGCAACAAAGCGAAATTTATCGCGATGGATCAGGAGTTTGACAAAAAAGTTTCTTTTGTTGACCTTGAAAAGGTTCTCGGAGTTGCTATGTTTCATCGTGAAATGGCAACTTCTCATGAGGTTCCTGGCGTTGTAACCGGCTTGGCATGGACGCCGGTAGGAGGGGAGTTGTTGTTCATTGAAGTGAGTCTGAGCAGGGGTAAAGGCGAATTAAAGCTTACCGGAAATCTGGGAGACGTGATGAAGGAATCTGCCACAATAGCCTACGAATACCTGAAATCGCACTCATCACACCTGGATATCGATCCTAAAGCATTTGAAAGCTGGAATGTACATATCCATGTTCCGGAGGGTGCAACTCCTAAAGATGGTCCATCTGCTGGAATAACAATGCTTACAGCATTAGCTTCAGCATTTACGCAACGTAAAGTCAAACCGTTTCTTGCTATGACGGGTGAAATTACCTTAAGAGGAAAAGTTTTGCCAGTAGGCGGAATAAAGGAAAAAATTCTTGCTGCAAAAAGAGGAAAAATAACTGATATTATTCTTTCAAAGGAAAACAAGAGGGACTTTGCAGAAATAAAGGAGGATTATATAAAAGGTATAAGTTTCAATTTTGTTGACAATATGCTTGAGGTACTTAATTTCTCACTCCTGGAGGAAAAGGTGAAAAATCCCCTGAAAATTAATCCTTGATGAAAAATGTACTCATTATTCATGGACATCCTGTCAACGATACATTTGTTGATCAACTTACAGAAGGTTACATCTCAGGTGTTTTAAAATCTGGATCTGAAGTTAAAGAGTTGGTATTAAAGAATTTGAGTTTTAATATTAATTTTAAGGAAGGATATCGGGGAAATCAACAGCTTGAACCTGATCTGCAAAAAGCTCAGGAACTTATTTTGTGGGCCGACCATCTTGTTTTTTTCTACCCAAACTGGTGGGCCACATATCCGGCAATGCTCAAAGGTTTTATCGACCGGACTTTTCTTCCCGGCTTTGCTTTTAAATACAGGAAAGGGAGCGCAAAACCTGAGCAATTGCTTAAGGGTAAAACAGCAAGATTAGTTGTTACCATGGATTCACCCGTTTGGTATTATTATCTTGTACAAAGAGCTCCCGGCCATCATTCAATGCGTCAGGGTATACTACATTTTTGTGGCATTAAACCCGTACGAATCACTTCATTAGGATCTATGAAGAAGTCAACTCCAAAACAAAGGCAAAAATGGCTTGATCTTATGTTGAAATTTGGATCAAAACAGATCTGATTATTCCTTTTCATGATGTGTTGAATCATTTGCTAATTTAGCAACTCAAAAGCATGGCATGAAATTTTATTCTAAATCAATAGTTTTACTTTCTTTTTCTTTCGTAATCTTTTTTTTTGGTTGTTTTCAAAATGTTGAAAAACAGCAGGATAATGTTTTTCGATACAATGAGGCCTCAGGTGTTGTGTCACTCGATCCAGCATTTGCAAAGGATTTACCTCATATTTGGGTTTGTAATCAGCTCTACAATGGTTTAGTTGCGCTGGATGATGAGATGAACGTTGTGCCTTCAATTGCAAAAAATTGGAAAATTGAGGACGAAGGTTTAACATATACCTTTTATTTGCGCAATGATGTTTTGTTTCATGAAAATGATGTCTTTGAAAATGGTCAGAGAATAGTAGTTGCAAATGATTTTGTTTACAGTTTTAATCGGTTGACAGATTCAAAACTTGCTTCCCCCGGCACCTGGATTTTCAATTATGTAAAAAAAACCGACGGCAAACCGGAGGTTTTGGCAATAAATGACACCACACTACAAATCAGACTCGAAAAGGCTTTTCCTGCCTTTATTGGGCTATTAACAATGACATATGCAGCAGTAGTTCCTATGGAAGCAGTAAGCGCTTTCGGTAACGAATTCAGAAGAAATCCTGTTGGGACGGGACCTTTTACTTTTAAATACTGGAACGAAGGAGTAAAACTGGTTTTACGCAGGAATCCTGATTATTTTGAAAGCACTCTTGAAAATCCGGTGCCACAACTTGAGGCTGTTGCGGTGAGTTTTTTGATTGATAAACAGACTGCCTTTATGGAGTTTGCTAAAGGCAGCCTTGATTATATGTCTGGAATTGATTCACGATATAAAGACGAGTTATTAAGTCGAAGCGGGAAACTGAGAGCTAAATATCAGAAAAATATTAGTCTGATAAGACAACCATACATGAATACCGAGTATCTTGGTTTTTTTATTGGCAACAGTAAAAATGGTAAAAATGCAGTAAACAGAAGTGAAGTAAGAAAAGCAATTAACTATTCCATTGATCGTGAAAAAATGCTTAGATATTTGCGCAATAATGTTGGATTACCGGGACATGGTGGTATGATTCCCTTTGGTATGCCCGGTTACGACAGTCTGGGAGTTATTGGTTATCGGTATAATCCATCTAAGGCACGAGCGCTGATAAATGAAAATCAACTCAATAACCTCAGGTTAACAATTACAACAACTGCTGATTATGTAGATTTAATAAAGTTCGTGCAATCGCAGCTAAATTCAGTTGGATTTGATGCCCAAATTGAAGTAATGCCTTCAGCAACAATGCGCGAAATGAGGGCAAAAGGTCAGCTTGACTTTTTCAGAGCATCCTGGGTAGCAGATTATCCGGATGCAGAAAACTACCTTTCCTTGTTTTATAGTCGAAATAAAACACCTGACGGGCCAAATTACACGCATTATGAAAACAAAGTTTTTGACAGCTTATATCTTAAAGTTTTGAAGGAAACAGATAACAAAAACAGACATAAAATATACCGTGAGATGGATAGTATAATGATGCTGGAAGCACCTGTTGTTGTACTCTACTATGACGAAGTGCTTAGGTTTGTAAACAAAAGAATCACTGGCATGGGCAGTAACCCGACTAATCTATTGGATCTTAGGAAAGTGAAAATTTTACCATCCGAGTAATTTTCAGATTGATTGTGTATTCTCAGACTTCTTTTTGGCAGGAAATAGAAAAATAGGAATACACTTTGAATATCGTTCATTTTCAAGGCTGTTTCACTGGACTAATCATTACGACAATCGTAGCATAATGATGGACTGAAAGCATGCTTCGTTTTGAGAATTAAGTTTTTTTGATCTCAATCAAAACATAGTAAAAATACAATCAATCTTTTTTGTAATTTTGCAGCCGTTTTTTAAATCTTTTTGTTATGATTAACATTACGCTTCCTGATAATTCTGTTCGCCAATATGATGCTGGTATTACAGCAATTGAGATTGCTAAAAGTATTAGCGAGGGTCTTGCAAGAAATGTACTTTCAGCAAAGGTGAATGGTGTTGTTTGGGATGCTACAAGAAGAATATTTGAAGATGCAAATATTCAGCTTCTTACATGGAATGATCCTGAAGGCAAAGCAACGATGTGGCATTCTTCTGCCCATCTTATGGCAGAGGCTATTGAGCAACTTTATCCGGGTTCAAAGTTTGGCATTGGCCCCGACATCGAAAACGGATTCTATTATGACATCGATACAGGTGATAAAGTTCTTACAGAGTCAGATCTTGTTGAAATTGAAAAGCGTATGCTTCAATTAAGTCGTGAAAAACAAGAGTTTAAAAGGGAAAATATTTCGAAGGATGATGCGCTGAAGCTATTCACAGAAAAAGGTGATGATTACAAAATTGAGCTTATAAGTGAGCTAACCGATGGCGAAATTACACTCTATAAAAGCGGGACATTTACCGATCTTTGCAGAGGGCCTCATTTACCAGATACCAGCTTTATTAAAGCCATTAAACTGACAAGCATAGCCGGAGCATACTGGAGAGGTGATGAAAAGCGCAAACAGCTTACAAGGGTTTATGGAATAACTTTTCCAAAGGCCAAAGAGCTTGAAGAATACCTTGTTTTACTTGAAGAAGCAAAAAAGCGTGATCACCGAAAATTAGGAAAAGAACTAGAACTTTTTACATTTTCACAAAGAGTAGGAGCAGGCTTGCCTTTATGGTTGCCAAAAGGCGCCGAATTGCGCGAACGTCTGGAGCAATATCTGAAGAAAGTTCAAAAAGAAGCAGGTTATCAACCTGTTATTACACCGCACATTGGAAATGTAAATCTATATAAAACATCAGGCCATTTTGATAAATATGGTGCTGATTCTTTCAGGCCAATTACTACACCAGTTGAAGGAGAAGCATTCTTTTTGAAACCAATGAACTGCCCACATCATTGTGAGATCTATAGTTCAAAACCTCATTCATACAAAGACCTTCCGGTGCGTTACGCAGAGTTTGGAACAGTATACAGATATGAGCAAAGTGGTGAATTGCATGGACTAACCCGTGTAAGAGGTTTTACCCAGGATGACGCACATATTTTTTGTATGCCTGACCAAATTAAATCTGAATTCAAAGCCGTGATTAAAATTGTCATGCGGATTTTTAAAGCTTTGGATTTTAAAGAGTTTATTACACAAATATCCTTGCGTGATCCAAACAATCCTGATAAATATATTGGTTCGGATGAAAATTGGAATAAGGCAGAAAATGCCATTAAAGAGGTAGCAGAAGAGGAAGGTCTGGATGCAATTACTGTTTTAGGTGAGGCTGCATTTTATGGCCCAAAAATGGATTTTATGGTTAAAGACGCAATCGGAAGAAAATGGCAACTTGGAACAATTCAGGTAGACTATAACCTGCCAGAGCGCTTTGATCTTACCTATACTGGAAGTGACAATGAAAAACACAGGCCAGTAATGATTCATCGTGCACCATTTGGTTCGATGGAGCGATTTGTTGCCGTGCTCATTGAACATTGTGCTGGAAAATTCCCGCTTTGGCTAGCTCCTGAGCAGGTTATTATCTTGCCTATCAGTGAAAAATATCAAAAATATGCAGAAAAAGTTTTACAGTTCCTGCAAAATTCCGATATTCGCGGCCTCATTGATGAGCGTAGTGAAAAAACAGGACGCAAAATCAGGGATGCAGAGCTTAAAAAGATTCCCTATATGCTAATCGTTGGCGAAAAGGAAGAGCTTGATAATCAAGTTTCTGTGAGAAAGCAAGGTGATGGAGATTTGGGTTCTTTCAGCATGGAAGCTTTTGCTGAATTGATTCAAAATGAGGTTAGAAAAGTAAATAATGTATAATTCTGAAGTAGACAGTTATTAGCATTCAACATAGTATTCATAAATCAGGAGGACAAAACTATAGCACAGTTCAGAGGCAGAGGCCCCAGAAAGGGTTTCGTTAAGAAAGAAGATCCGCACAAGATCAATGAAAGGATTACAGCGCCAATTGTGCGGGTAGTTGGTGATAATATTGAGACAAAGATTGTTCCGGTAAGAGAGGCAATTGCCCTTGCTGAATCATTTAGTCTTGATTTGGTAGAAATATCACCTACCGCCAATCCACCAGTATGCCGTATTCTCGACTACAAGAAGTTCTTGTTTGAGTTGAAGAAAAAGCAAAAAGAAATTAAGGCCAAGTCAGCCAAAATTGTTGTCAAGGAGATAAGACTTGGGCCAAATACCGATGATCATGACTTTGATTTCAAGCTCAAGCATGCGATGAAATTTCTTGAAGAAGGATCAAAAGTAAAAGTTGATGTATTTTTCCGTGGACGTTCAATAGTGTATAAAGATCAGGGTGAGTTGATTTTGTTGAAATTTGCCCAGGCTTTGGAGGACTATGGAAAAGTTGAAAATCTGCCTAAGCTAGAAGGAAAGCGAATGATCATGATGGTCGCTCCTAAAAAATAACATTAGTAAACCTTAAATATAGTTCAGTAATGCCAAAAATGAAGTCAAAATCCGGAGCAAAGAAGCGTTTTAAGCTCACCGGTTCTGGTAAGATCAAGAGGAAGCATGCTTACAAAAGTCACATTCTGACAAAGAAATCGACCAAACGTAAGCGCAATCTGACATATTCTGGATTGGTTCATAAAGCCGATGAAAAGAATATCAGAGAAATGCTTCAATCTTAAATTTAATCAATTGTTTAACTTTGTCATAGCTTCAAAGTTCTCAGCAAATGAGGCGCTATGATGGAAAAAATTAAAAAAAATGCCAAGATCAGTAAATGCTGTAGCATCAAGAGCCAGAAGGAAGAAAATCCTTAAGCTGACGAGAGGTCAGTTTGGCCGCAGAAAAAATGTTTGGACAGTAGCCAAAAACTCCTATGAAAAGGGTCAACAGTATGCTTACCGTGACCGTAGAAACAAAAAAAGGTACTTCAGGTCACTCTGGATTCAGCGCATCAATGCAGCTGCCAGAATGTATGGAATGTCTTACAGTGTTTTTATGGGTAAATTGCACAAGCATAACATTGAACTTAGTCGAAAAGTGCTGGCCGACCTTGCTTTGAACAATCCGGAAGCTTTTAAAGCGATTGTTCATCAAGTTCAATAGAGAGTTTTCTCTTATATAAAAAAGACCTTCATAATATGGAGGTCTTTTTTTATGACTTATGGTAAATACCGAAAGGAGAAATGTAAAAGTCCAATTTTCGCTCACTCAATTGGCCTAACATTTCTAACCTTCGGCATTATACCATGACAGCTTTTGGATTCATTTATAATTCACTTTGGTAT
>JAGXRB010000207.1 GCA_018336075.1 Bacteroidota bacterium | reverse complement strand
GATTTTGATAACGTTTGACATATCTACCTTGATAAATATTTAAATGTTTTGCAAAGAAACAAATTTACTTTCTGTTATTCGAACTGTTTTTAACAAAAAATGATAAACATTTAACACTTCTTTATCAAACAATTCATTGATGTATATCAATTTTATAAGATTTGAACCAAAAATGCGTTTGACACGCTGTGATTAACACCAATAATTTCGATACTTTTGTTAATGCAATCCTGTTGGCTCAAAGATAAATTTTTGTTAATAAAATAACATACCGCATTATGAAATCTCAAATAATATTGTGTCTTTTCTTTATTTCTTTAGGTTTTCCGATCATGGCTTCACAGTATTCTTTCGATTTTGAAGACAAGTCATACAGACAGGAGGTGCAAACAGTGCAGTTGCATCCTGCAGACGATCCGCTTGCATATCCAATTTTTATGCTCAATGATCCCAAGCCCCTGAAACTTTCATTTGATGTATTGGGTGACCTTGCCTATGTATATCAATACACTTTCATTCACTGCACATTCGATTGGAAACCAAGTGATTTGATGCCGCGAGAATATTTGGAAGGTTATGTCGACGATCAGATTACCGATTATCGTTTCTCGCTTAATACGCTTACTCCTTATGTGCATCACGCACTCGTTTTCCCCACAACCTATCTGCAGCCCAAGATTTCAGGCAATTATCTGCTTGTTGTTTACGACGGCGACATGAATGAAGGCAACATTCTTCTGACACGCAGATTTATGGTTGCCGATCCAAAAGTTGGAATTAGTGCGCGTGTTCCCCAACATCCAAAAAACCCGGCCTATTCTAGAATAAAACAACAGCTTGATGTAGAAATATTGGCGCCAGGCTTTTTTGCAGGTAAACCTGTTCAGGCATTTCAGTTGGTTATCAGGCAAAATAGTCGTTGGGACAATGCTGTTGTAGGTTTAAAACCAAGTCACATCTACAATGAAAAACTTACTTACGAATACAATGAAGAGACTGTATTTGAAGGTGGAAATCAATGGCGGAATTTTGATATGAAAAGCTTCAAATACCAATCGGAGCGCATTCAAAGAATCATTACCGAAGAGGATTTTTTTACTGTAAGGCTATGGGAGGACGAGCGGCGAAACAGGAAGGTTTATAAATCGGAAATTGATCTTTTTGGCAAAAGACTGATTCAGGCAAGGCAAGATCAGGAAACAGATATTGAAGGTGATTATGCCTGGGTTGAGTTTTTCCTCAAGTATGACGCACCTTTAACGCATGGTGAAATGTTTGTTATTGGCGCTTTGAATGACTGGAATCTAAATGAAAAGAACAGGATGAACTATAATTATGGAGCGAGAGGGTATGAAGTCGGGATTTTTTTGAAACAAGGCTACTATAATTATATGTATGCCATCCGTGAAAAAGGAAGCAGAATTGCGGAAACCGAACTCATTGAAGGCAGTCATTGGGATACGCTTAATGAATATTTGATTTTATTCTATTACAGGCATCCCGGCACCTCTCATGATCAACTTATTTCAACGGCGCTGGTTAATTCTCATTAAAAATTATTTTTCCAAAATTTGGAAAAAAGCATACAGATTGTCATTGTTAAATAGTTGTTTTGATGTTAATTACAATATTGGTATGTGTATTGGAGAGTTAATTTAGAAATACCTTATAAAATGAAACAAATAGCCACACTTTTCTTTTTAGGATTAATGATTTTATCTCTTGGTGCTTGCAAAAAGCGTGTATCAACTGATGATCCCGAAAACAAAACAGCAATGGAAAAACTTAAAGTTTCTGCTGATTTTGGATGGTCAACGACTAAAGATGTGCGCTTTTCAATTACAGCACAGGATAATATAGGACAGCCCATAGCTGGTGCAAAATTCTATGTTTATACAAAAAGCCCTGAAGTTGGCGGGACTTTGATCGTGAGTGGACTTACAAATGGTATGGGCAAATATGTTTTGGATTATAAGGTGCCAGCCTATTATGAGAAATTGTTTGTAACAACATCATTTGTAGGACTTCCTGCCGAGATGGAGATTGAACTGACTCCTTTTGGTTTTGATGTTGTTTTTGGAGGAGTACCATCAAAGCAAGCCCTGAAAAGTGTTTTGGAGCCTTCAGCAACCAATGCTGTCTACAAATTTTTAGGTTCATACAATAGTCAGGGGGTGCCTGCGTATCTTGAACCTGTGAATGATCCAATTACTGCTGCATTTCTTACTGATATAAACAATACACTGCCTGAAAAAATAAAACTGCCTATTTCACATCCTGAATATTTTAATGATATCTATGACCACAACATCAGACTAGTTGAAACATGTGATGTTTGGGTAACTTTTGTAACAGAGGGTGCCGGTTATAAAAATGTTCTCGGATTTTATACTTACCCTACCAATTCACCGCCTGCTACTCCAGCTGATATTGATTCCATTACGATTATTTTTCCAAATGCTTCATTACAAGGCAGTGGGGGAGGTCTTCAACCCGGAAACAAAGTTAAAATTGGCAGGTTTAATGCCAATACAACAATAGCATGGGCGCTGATTGCTGATGGATGGGTAAACAATCAGGTTACCAATGGCAGATGGACTATTTATTCTACAAAACATCTCAATCAGGCATTCAATCCTTTATTGAATCAACATACAGTGCTGCTTCGTGATCCGGGACGACAACTGTTTTTATTGGGTATAGAAGATATTAGAAGGACACAAAGTGGCTCAGATCATGACTTTAACGATGCCGTTTTCTATGTTACAGCAAATCCTTTACAGGCAGTCGATCCAACCGGGCTGCCAATAGTTGATTATGTAGGTGATGACTCAGACGGTGATGGTGTACCAAACCAGTTTGATGATTATCCTGAAGATCCGGATAAGGCTTTTAACAATTATTTCTTTAATAAAGGTGATTTTGGAACCCTGGCATTCGAAGACCTTTGGCCATATCGGGGTGATTACGATTTTAATGATGCGGTGATTGATTACAATTTTAATCAGATTACCAATGGTAACAATCAGGTAGTTGAAATTTCAGGTACTTTCATTCTGAGAGCTCATGGAGCTTACTACCACAATGGCTTCGGGATTGAACTTCCTGTTTTGCCTGAAAAGATTCAATCTGTAACCGGACAACGCATTTCAGGTCAGTACATTAATCTGAACTCAAATGGAACTGAGCGAAATCAGAAAAATGCCACAATTATTGTCTGGGACGACTCCTACGAAGTACTCCCTCCTGCAGGCAGTAGCATAGGCGTCAACACCACACCTGAAGTGCCATTTATTATTCCCGACACCCTTGTTATCAGTATCCTTTTGAAAGATCCGGTTCCTTTAAATCAACTGGGTATTCCTCCCTACAATCCGTTTATAATTGTTGATGGACAAAGGGGCGTTGAAGTGCATTTGCCTGATAAACCTCCAACCTCTCTGGCCGATTTGAGTTTATTGGGAACCGGCCATGATAACAGTATCCCTTCACAAAATCGCTTTTATAAAACACAGAATAATCTTCCCTGGGCAATCAATATCATCGAGCGATTTGAGTATCCTGTTGAAAAAGCTGAAATTCTGGATGGCTATCTTAAATTTGCCGAATGGGCTGAAAGTGGCGGACAGTTATACAGCGATTGGTTCAGAGATAATCCTGGTTACCGCAACAAGGCAAAAATCTATGAGCCCTCAAGCAAATGATTTTGAATTATTGGAAGCCCGGTTAGTCCCGGGCTTTTTTCTTCTTTTTTTGTCCTTTTTCTTCAACGGTGAGCGTCGAATTTTCTTGTAGTTTTGCAGTGTAAGCTTTACTCATGTCCACAGCCGAACGTTTAACTCTTTTTGCCGATGTAATGATCCCTGTGCCTGTTCCGGGGCTTTTTACCTATCGTGTACCTTATGAACTGAATGACAAAATTTGTGAAGGTTTAAGGGTGATTGTGCAATTCGGCAAAAAAAAAATCTATGCAGGTCTTGTTATAAAAGTCCACCAAAAGGTACCGCTGGATTATACGCCCAAATACATTCTCGATTTATTGGATCAAAAACCTGTTGTGAATGCAAAGCAGTTTGCTTTTTGGGATTGGATACACCATTATTATATGTGTCATCCGGGAGAGGTGATGTCGGCGGCATTGCCATCGGCGTTGAAATTGTCGAGTGAGTCTAAAATTGTTTTAAATGTTGAATTCATTCAGGATGCCGGACAATTGAATGATTCAGAGTTTCTAATTACAGAAGCTTTAAGCATTCAGCCAAAACTCAGTATCAGCGAAGTGACAAAGATTGTTGGATTTCAAAAGGTTATGCCATTGTTGAAAACGATGATTGAAAAGCATATCATTTTGATGGAGGAAGAGTTGGAAGAAAAGTTTAAAGCAAAAAAAGAACGCTTTATCAAAATCAGTGTGGAGTATAAGGATGAGGTGAAGTTGAGCGAATTGATGGATAAGCTGGGTAAAAAAAGCTATAAACAACTCGAATTGTTGATGGTTTACCTGATGGAAAGCAGGTTTCCGGTTTCAGAAGCAAAAGATATTGCTGCCGCTATATTGATCGAACGTTCGAAGAGCAGTGCTGCCCAGTTGAAATCATTGATTGAAAAAGGAGTTTTCACAGAATCTCAGAAAGTGGTAAGCCGTTTGGAGCAGTATGTGGCAAGCAGCAATCCTGATAGCATTGTTTTTACGGCACATCAGCAAATTGCCTTCGACAAAATCAATGAGCTTTTTACACAAAAGGATGTTGTTTTGCTTCACGGGGTAACTTCAAGCGGAAAGACAGAATTGTACATTAAACTTATCTCGGATGCCATTAAAGAAGGTAAGCAGGTGTTGTATCTTCTTCCGGAAATTGCGCTAACAACTCAAATTATCCAACGTCTTAAAACCTATTTCGGAAATAAAGTAGGTGTATATCATTCCCGCTATAACGACTATGAAAGGGTTGAAGTTTGGAACAAAGTGCTCGATTACAAAGGTGAAAGTGAACATCAGATCATAATTGGTCCCCGATCAGCAATTTTTCTTCCTTTTAGCAATTTGGGATTAATTATCGTCGATGAAGAGCACGATAGTTCATACAAACAATACGACCCTGCTCCCAGATATCAGGCCAGAGACGCTGCCATAATGTTGGGAGGAATTTTTAGCGCAAAAATTTTACTTGGTTCAGCAACTCCTTCATATGAAAGTTTTTACAATGTAAAAACAGGAAAATTCGGACTTGTAGAGCTTTTAGAACGCTATGGCGGGATGCAGTTGCCGGAAATAGAAGTGGTGAATCTTCGGGAAGAGACGCGGCGCAAAACAATGAAGTCGCATTTCAGTTCAGTTTTGATGCAAGAGATTAAACAGGCAGTAGAAAAGAAGGAGCAGGTTATACTTTTTCAAAACAGAAGAGGTTTTTCACTTCGGCTCGAATGCGACGACTGCAGCTGGATTCCGGAATGCCGCAATTGCGATGTTAGCCTGATCTACCACAAAAAGCAAAATATGATGCGCTGTCATTATTGTGGTTATGCAATTGCAGTGCCTTCTGAATGTCCGTCCTGCCATAGCAATGCTGTGAGGATGCATGGCTTTGGAACTGAAAAAATTGAAGAAGAACTTGGTCTTTTGATGCCCGGTATTCGTATTGCACGCCTCGATCTTGATACTACGCGCAGCAAGTTTGCTTTTCAGCAGATACTCGAAACATTCGGTGCCGGAAAAACAGATGTGCTTGTCGGAACACAAATGGTGACAAAAGGTCTCGATTTTGACAGGGTGAGCATTGTCGGGATTTTGAATGCAGACAATATGCTTTCCTATCCTGATTTTCGTGCGTTTGAAAGAAGTTATCAGCTGATGGCACAGGTTAGTGGAAGAGCAGGCAGAAAGCACAAAAGGGGAAAAGTGATCGTACAAACTTATCAGCCAAACCATGACTTGCTCAAACATGTCTTGAAAAATTCCTATGAAGACCTCTTTGAGAAACAAATGAAAATCCGACACCAGTTTCGGTATCCTCCATTCTACAGGCTTATCATGATCCGGCTTATGCATCGTGAAAGCCATGCACTGAATATTGCTGCTTTTGATTTGGCTAAAATGTTGAAAGATGACCTGAAGTTTGATATCCTGGGGCCTGAATATCCAATAGTTACGCGTATAAAGAACTTGTATATCAAACAGATTATTGTAAAATTTCCTCGTTCAGTTTCAACAAAATCTGTTAAAGATTTGCTCAGCGAAAAAATCAACTTGTTCCAATCAATTCAGCAAAACAAATCAGTACGCCTTCAAATTGATGTTGACCCGCAGTAGATTTTAGCAAGGCATCATGTCTTTTCACTTTTTTTAACAAATAATAAAGAAGATATTTTTTCTTTCAGGAATATTATTGCCCGGTTCAATGTTAAATGTACATTGAACAAACAGGCATCTGGTTTGTCTTTGTAGAACTCATAATTCATTCAATCTTATGTATATTTTCAGAAAATTTCTAATTCTCTTATTGCTTTTAAATGGCATTCAGATTTTCGCCAATGAAGTTAAAAATCCTTCAGATGCCGACACTGGTATCAAAGGCAAGGTTTTGGACAAAAGCAACAAGCAAGCGCTCGAGTACGCCACAGTAATGGTTTATAATCAAGCAGATTCATCTTTTGTAGCGGGTTCAATAAGTGGTGTCAGCGGTGAATTTGATATAAAACTTAAGCCGGGTAAATACTATGTTACTGTACAATTTCTTGCTTATGGAAGCATCACAATAAATGATGTTACTGTTGGCAGGGGTAAAATTTCACGCGATTTAGGTGAGTTATTAATTTCACCGGATAGTGCTTTGCTCGATGAATTTGAGGTGATTGCCGAACGCTCAACTGTTGAAATGAGCCTTGACAAAAGAGTTTTCAATATTGGCAAGGATATTTCCTCCAAAGCAGGTAATGCTATTGAAGTTTTGGAAAATATCCCATCAGTTACGGTTGATATTGATGGCAATGTAAGTTTGCGTGGTGATGAAGGTGTGCGTATTCTGATTGACGGAAAAGTTTCCGGACTTGCCGGAATTAGCAGTCGCAATGCCTTAAGGAGCATTCAGGCTGATATGATCGAGCGCATTGAAATAGTAACCAATCCTTCAGTGCGTTATGATGCTGAAGGCACCTCAGGAATTATCAATATTGTACTCAAAAAGGACAGACGTTTTGGTTTTAATGGCTCAATAGATGCGAGTGCAGGTTATCCGCTTCAAGGAGGGATTGGCATAAATACTAATTACCGCTTTCAGAAAATGAATCTGTTTGCCAATTACAATATCAACTATCGTGAAAATGTCGGTGGAGGCACTAGCTACAGAGAGTTTTTCGGCGATATTCCTTTGATTACAGAGCAGGACACAGAAAGGGTAAGAAAAGATTTAAGCAACACTATTCGCATTGGTGCAGAATATTTTATCGATGCAAAGAGTTCGCTAACATTTAGTCTGATGTACAGAATGTCGGATCAGAACAACAGATCGACCGTTACTTACAATGATTTCAGACCGGAAGAAACGCTGATTAACCAAAGCCAAAGGATTGACGATGAAAAAGAAAATGATCCTAATCTGCAGTACTCATTAGATTACAGGAAACAATTCAAAAAGAAAGATCAGCTATTTACAGCGAGTATTCAGTACTTTGATAATAGTGAGGACGCCAAATCTGACATTAGCGAGAATGTGATTTTACGTCCTGGAACCATTATTCCTGATCAAATGTTTCAGCAGACAGTGAATGCTGAAACGCAGACCAACCTTCAGATGCAGGCAGATTATTATCACCCTTTTCGCGGAAAAGCCAAACTTGAAACAGGGTTTAAACTTCAGATCCGTGAAATTGGCAACGACTATGAGGTAAGAGAGAAAGATGACAATGGCGATTTTATCATACTCGACGATTTTACCAATCACTTCACTTACGACGAAAAAATTTACGCAGCTTATGCTTTGTTTGGTAATGATGCCGGCCGATATTCCTATCAGTTAGGTTTGAGAAGTGAGTATTCCGATATTCGTACTATTTTGCTTGAAACCAATCAGGACAACAGAAAAACATATCCTGACTTCTTTCCCAGTGCTCACTTCACCTATAAATTAACTGAATCTGATAACCTTCAGGTAAGCTACAGCAGGCGTATCCGCAGACCTGGATTTCGTCAGCTTAATCCATTCCGCACTTTTACTGACAACAGAAACTTCTGGTCAGGTAATCCTGATTTAAAACCTGTTTACACAAATTCATTCGAGTTGGGATACCTGCGTTACTGGAAAAAAGCCAGCTTCAATGCCAATACCTATTATCGTCGCAGTACAGATGTTTTTCAGCGAATCGAGCGGGTTGATGACAGTACAGGAATTTCCTACACACGCCCAGAAAACTTTGCAAAAAATGATTCCTACGGCCTTGAGCTGATCGGGATGGTTTCTCCTTATAAATGGTGGAATCTCAACGGGAGTCTTAATTTCTTTCGTTCAATAACTGAAGGCGAGGCTTATGGAGTTTTTTATAGCACCGATAATTACACCTGGACAGGGCGAATGACAAATCGTTTTAACATTAAAAAAGGATTCGACCTTCAGCTATCAGGCAATTATATGGGCAAAATGAATACACCTCAGGGTAAACGACTTCCGCAATGGAGTGTCGATATGGGAGCCAGTCTGGATGTCCTGAAAAATAAAGGCACACTCACACTTAATGTTAGAGATGTTTTCAACACACGCTCTCATGCATTTGAGACCTTCGGAGAAAATTTCTATTCCAAAGTTGATTTTCGCTGGAGCTCCACAACAGTCACGCTTAATTTCAACTATAGAATCAATCAGCAAAAGAAGCGTACTCCTGACCGCCGTCAACAAACGGATGGCGATGAGGGCATGATGGAGTTTTAGGCTTTAATTATTCAAAGAAACAAGATTCAACCTGAAGTGAAATTTTCAGGTTGATTTTTTTTGTGTCAATGTAATCAGGCCTAATAGACTGTAAAAACTTATTAGCATTGGAATGCGTTTTTAATTTCTGTTAAACAAAAAGCCGACTTTTGTGCTATATATCCCGGAGAATGAAAGTTAATTTGAGATGTTTTAATATGAAAATGGTTTTATTGTTCTTAGTCTTTTTTTGCGCTGGAAGCATGATTTATGCCAGTCCGGTCAAGCATGAAACTGATACAGCATTAACGACTTCATCAATATTTTCTAATTCAGAGCCGCAGAATCCTGATAGCCTCACCAAAATAAATCCTTTTGAAAATACAGTTTTGCTTCAGGAGGTCGTTGTCGAAGCTTATAATCAGCAAAGAAAACTGGTTTCAACGCCCGGCTCACTTTCATTGATTGAGCCGGGACAACTTTTTATGCAGCCCGGACCTGGCTTGATAACGTCTTTGAATAATGCTTCAGGACTTTTCGCACATAGCGGAACTTTCAATACAAGTCGTATAACTATTCGCGGTATTGGCGCCAGAATTCCTTATGCCACAGGCAGAATCAGAGCTTATTTTGATGACATTCCTTTAACAAATGGCTCAGGCACATCCATCATCGAATATGTTGACCCCGCATTGATTCAATATGCGGAAATCATTAAAAGTCCTGCAACGAGTGCTTACGGAGCCGGTTTGGGAGGCACAGTTCTATTGCGGTCTAAGCCTGTCGAAGAATATACATCATTGATAGGCAATCATTTCCATACTGGTGCTTTTGGAATGATCAACAATACTCTTAGTTTAGAGGCTGCCACCAAAGATTTGAAGGGAAGATTGGTACACAGCATCGGAAGCTTTGATGGATACAGAGAAAATAATGCGCACAACAGACATATGATTGGTGCTACAGGCCATATGAAACTGAAAAATGATAGTCAGTTGAGTGCCATTATTCTTCTTCACAGCATGAAGGCTTTTATTCCAAGTTCAATTGATAGCGCAAACTACGAAAACAGCCCTGAATCTGCTGCTGCCAATTGGCTTAAAACGAAGGGTTTTGAAGATGGAACCCGCGGACTTGCAGGATTAAGCCTGAAGAAGAATTTGAAAAAGAACTGGAATTTGTCAGCAGGATTGTACACATCTTTCAGCCAGGAACATGAACTCAGGCCTTTTGATATGTTTGACGAAGACAGAATGCTCGGTGGATTAAAGCTTAAAACGTCGAAAATTGTTTCAATGCCGAATGTTGATTTTCGTTTCGCTGCAGGCACAGAAATTTTTGTAGAAAAAGTTCAGTTCTCAAATAAACAAAACATAGGTGGAGCCGGAACTGCCGGAAATCCTATCAGCACAAACGAAGAGCTGATTCGTTCGGCTAACTTTTTTTTGCAGGGTGATATTGATTTCAATAAAGGTAATGTTTCTTTTGGCCTCAATTTTCATGATTCTGACATACATTTTGAAAACAATAGTTTTGTTTCCAATGCAATTATTTCCGGCACCTATAATAATGGGTTTATCATTTCGCCCCGAATCGGAACCAACCTAAAGTTAGTGAAATCACATCATGTTTTTCTTTCATTGAGCCACGGTTTCAGTCCTCCGGCTTTATCTGAAACATTGAATCCTGGTGGTGAAATAAATCCTGACATCAAACCCGAAAAGAGCCTGAACTATGAAGCCGGCCTGAGAGGAAGTTTGTGGAAGAGCAGAGGTTGGTATGATATCACTTTTTTTGTGATGGACGTTACCAACTTATTGGTCGCAGAGCGTGTTGGAGAGGATGCCTGGGTTGGACGGAATGCGGGTGCATCGCTGCACAAAGGTATTGAAGCTGAAGTGCTTTATTCTTTTATCGGAAGCAATAATCAACCAAGCAGTATTAACAGGTTTTTCAATGCCCTGGACTTAAAGCTGAGTGCCACATTGAATAATTTCAGGTTTACTGATTTTACCGATCTCGGAAAAGATTACTCAGGGAAACTTATTCCTGGCATACCTGAAAATATTTTTTCGGCAACACTCAATGTTCAGATGATTAAGGGCGCTTATGCAGGTTTGAATTACCGCTTTGTAGATCGGATGGCAATGAACGATGCCAATACAAAGTTCACAAAAAGTTATCAGATCGCTGATATCTTAATAGGCTATAAACTGAGTCGGCGCAAGGTAAATATTGACTTTTACCTCAACCTTCAGAATGTCTTCAATCAGAAATATGCTTCAATGATCCTGATTAATGCGCCTTCATTCGGGACACAGACAGCGCGATTTTACTATCCCGGAATGCCATTTCATGTCAATGGAGGTATCAGATTTATGTGGAATTATGGCAGAACGAATTAATCAAATTTCGTTTCAACACCAGTACCAAAAATCTAAACAGATTCCAAAAAGGTCAATTTTTGTCTTTTTCCTGCTCCGGCGCTGCAAAAAGCGCAAGTCCACCTTCGGCTGTTTCTCTGTATAGGCTTGGCATATCCCGGCCTGTGACTTTCATCGTCTGAACGATTTTGTCAAAAGAAACAAAATGCTTTCCATCTGAGAGCAAAGCGTACATATTGCAGTCAAGGGCGCGTGCAGCAGCATGTGCATTCCGCTCAATACAAGGCACTTGAACAAGGCCACCAATAGGGTCGCAAGTGAGTCCAAGATGGTGTTCAAGGCCCATTTCTGCGGCATATTCTATTTGTTGGGGTGTGCCGCCAAAAAGTTGATTTACTGCAGCAGAAGCCATGGCGCAGGCAGTGCCGATTTCGCCCTGACAACCAACCTCAGCACCCGAAATTGAAGCGTTTTCTTTCACAAGATTTCCAATCAAACCCGCTGTAGCAAGGGCTTTAATGATTTTGGAATCCGAAAACCCATGCGCTTGTTTGGCGTGATAAAGCACTGCAGGTAAAACCCCGCTTGAGCCACATGTGGGTGCAGTTGAAACCCTTCCGCCGGATGCATTTTCTTCTGAAACTGCGAGTGCATAGGCAAAAACAAGGCTTCTGCTCTTTAGTGAATCTTTCAGACTTTGCGCACGGATAAAATAGGAAGATGCCTTTCGTGGCATATTAAGTCCGCCGGGCAGAACGCCTTCGTTTTCTATTCCTCTTTGAACGGCTTGCTGCATCACTTCCCAGACCTCAGTCAAATGTTCAAGATAGCCCGGCGATTCATGGATCTGGACATATTCCCAGAAAGTACGACCGTTTTTGATGCACCATTTTAGGATATCAGACATTTTCGTAATTGGATAAACTTTTTCATGCTTTTCCTGATCAGTTCCGTCGGTTATCGCGCCACCACCGGTACTGTAAACAGTCCATTCATCTGAAGCATTGCCGTCCTTGTCCAGCGATTCAAATGTGGCAGCGTTTGGATGAAAAGGCAGAAAAGTCTGAGGTTTCCAGACAAAATTCACGTTTTTTGGTGCAAGCATTTCGACGATGGCATGATCCGTTAGGTGTCCTTTTCCTGTGGCAGCGAGGCTTCCAAACAAAGTAACCTGATAAGCTTGAGCATCCGGAAAGCGACTTTTATACCTTTCTGCGGCAAGTGAAGGCCCCATTGTATGACTGCTCGAAGGCCCAAAACCAATGCGGTAGATATGTTTGATAGAATCCATATTCTTTATTTGAGGCACAAAATTACGAAATTTGGCTGTCGATTTGGGAATATGTCGCTACAGTCCTTTTGAGATTCTGAAACCGTTTGCTGATTCATAGGTTGAATTGTATCTTCGCAATCAATTAGCTGAACAATTCATTGTTGAAAAATTGAGATAATGACAAAAATAGAAATCTGTGCTGTTGGCTTAAATTCTGCCTTGATAGCCGAAAAGGCTGGTGCCCACAGAATTGAGCTTTGTGAAAATCTTGAAGCCGGTGGACTGACGCCTTCTTATGGCCTTTTGAAAATGGTGAGAAGTAGGGTTTCAATTCCCATTCACGTTCTGATCAGGCCACGCAGGGGAGATTATGTTTATGATAATCATTCGATCGATATTATGGTTGAAGATATTCTGATGGTTAAATCTTTGGGTTTTGAAGGTGTCGTGATAGGAGTCCTCGATAAAGTTGGAAATCTTGATGAAAATCGTTTCAGGGTTTTGTTGGAAGCCGCAGAAGGTGTTTCGGTTACATTTCACCGGGCAATTGATGTATCATCCAACAGAATGAAATTATTAGACAGACTGATTGAGTATAAAGTTGACAGAGTACTTACTTCTGGCGGTAAACTTACGGCCTGGGAGGGAAAAGAAACTATTGCTGAAATGCAACAAAAATATGGATCTCACATAAAAATTATGGCAGGCTCCGGCATTCATTCCGTAAATATTGTTGACCTGATCCATCAGACTGGTGTTAAAGAAGTTCACTTCTCGGCCAAAACTACTTTATACAGTGAGATGAATCATGATAGTGCCGCATACAATGAATGCTCAGAGCAGTTGTTTGAAGATGATTGGTGGTATGAATCGGATGAAGCAGAAATAAGGAAGGTTTTGAAGCTGCTAAAATGATTTTTTTTGATTAGAAATGTCCGGTCATCGTTCATTTCTGGACAGGTGAAAATAAAAAAACCGATGTAACATTGATTTGCTACATCGGTTTTTTTGATGAGTTTTATCGCCTATTCGCTTTTAGAGAACATATATCTGGTCATAAAAATACCATTGGTATTGTTTTGATTTCCTGAAAAGACACCTGATGTAACATGTTTTAGCTCCCATCCCTGATTTGAAAGCTCCTGAATGGTGTTCGTTACTGTCTGGTCATTTTCGCGGATGTTTCCAAAGTTGATTCCTGCAATGCTGAAGAAATTGTTGATTTTTACTTCACTTGTGTTGCCCTGGTCATCAATTGTAATAAGACGTGAACGTCCTACACCTCCTGGGATAACTGATTCAACCACTGTGATTTGAAGCCATTTTACTGTTGATGGCTGTGGGCTTGGAGTGCGAAAACTCAGGAAAAGACTGACTGCAGCGATAGCGATGATAGCCAGCGAAATGGTGTTAAGATTTTTCATAAAAAATTAGGTTTTGATTAAGATTTGAAAGGATTATTTATAGTGTAGTTCATATTTATAACCAACTGCAATGTTATTCATTTTTGCCGCATCAAACAAAACACTTTCTGCGTAACGGCCTGAAATTTTTCCAGGTACAGAAACTTTGAGCAGATCAACATTTTTCTGTTTTCGTGTGTATTTTCGCCTGCCATCTTGTTTTTCCACAAAGCTCCTTCTGATAAGTTTCATCCTTTTACCAGCGTGGCGTGTCTCGAAAATAGTGCCAAAAGATATTCCATTGTCTTGATACAGAATAACTTCAACAGGAAAATCATTATTGATGTCAACGATGACTTCAGAAAGGCTTTCAACTGCCTGATTGTTCAACGTAATTTTAATGTCCGAAAGGGTAAGCTTATTTGTTCCCTGAGAAAAAGCTGTCGCGATTATGAAGGATAGGAGCAGCCCTGTTAAAAAGATTTTTTTTGAATTCATTTCTTTAGATTTTATAATTTGAAATCTTTTTCCAAATATCTTGCCAAATTTTTTTAAGCACATTTCTCCTTTCGGTATTACTTTTCAAAAAGCAAATAGAATCATTTTACAACACAAAAAAAAATGCAATTTGATGTTCGGGGTTTTTATTTAAACTAATTTTGTAGGAACAACAAATTTGAGCATGTAAGCTATAAAACTGCATGTAAGTATCCGGGCAAAATGAAAAAAAATGACAAATTCAAATATTGCAGCTGAAAATTCAGTAGCACAGATTCAGCAGCGCTTTTTTTTCGTGCCAATCTTAAAGAATTCGTTCTTTAACTTGAATCTCATCCTATTCATTTTGATCATATTGACTTCTTCCTGCAATTCGGAAAAGGGCATCAGAGTTCAGGATTTGAATCAGGGATGGAGTTTATACATTGATTCAGACGATACAACTATTCAGGTTGTCGTGCCCGGCATGGTTCAGTCAGATCTTTTCTTGGCAGGGAGAATTGAAGATCCGTTTTTTGGAAATAATGAAGCTGACTTGCAATGGATTGGTGAGCGGGAGTGGGAATACAGCAAACGTTTTTTGCCTGATCCAAAACTTTTTGATCAGGAAAAAATACATTTGATTTTTGGAGGACTTGACACATACGCAAGCATTTGGCTGAACGATCAGCTTATACTGGAAACTGACAATATGTTTCGTACTTATTCGGCAGAGGTAAAATCGCTGCTAAGAATGGGAGAAAATAAAATCAGGGTGAAGTTTTATCCGCCTGACAGCATCAACAAAGCAAAATCAAAGCAATTGCCTTTCAGCTTGCCTGAAGAACGTGCATTTTCACGCAAGGCACCCTATCAGTTTGGATGGGATTGGGGACCTGTTTTTGTGACTATGGGTATTTGGAAGCCGGTAACTTTGGAAGGATGGAGTAAAGTCAGGTTGCTAAGTCATACTGTTCATTCAAAAAAGATTGACAGCCTGAAGGCTGATCTGGAGCTCGAGCTGGAAATTGAAAGTACTATGGATCGCGCATTTAAGTTGCAGCTTGCTTTAAAAGGCTATAAGCTCATTGATACATTTGTTACGCTGAAGAAAGGAGTGAACGCTGTGAAAGTGCCCTTTCAGATAGAAAAGCCTGAGCGCTGGTGGCCCAATGGCATGGGAAAACAGCATTTATACAGCCTGGATTTGCAACTGTTCGATGGGTCTGCTTCGTTTATAAAACGAGAAATAAGAACAGGATTGCGTACCATAAATCTCGTGCAGGAACCCGATGATATTGGCGAATCCTTTTATTTTGAAGTGAATGGCCAGCCTGTATTTATCAAAGGTGCAAACTATATCCCTGAAGATAATTTCCCTGTCAGATATTCCCGCTCCAAAACCCGAAAACTCCTTTCTGATGCAGTGGCTGTGAATATGAATATGATCCGCGTTTGGGGCGGAGGCATTTACCCAAATGACGACTTTTATGAACTTTGCGATAGTTTGGGGTTGATGGTTTGGCAAGATTTCATGTATGCATGCACGATGTATCCTTACGACGAATCATTTCTCAAAAACGCTGAAGAAGAAGCCAATCAACAAGTCAACAGATTAAGGAAACACCCGTCACTTGCCATTTGGTGTGGCAACAACGAAATTTCTGAAGGATTTCATAACTGGGGTTGGGAACGCGACCTGAACTGGTCGAATAAAGACAGAGATGAAATCTGGAAAGGTTATTTGCAGCTTTTCGAAGAAATATTGCCAAAAGTAGTAATTGCAAATGACCCATTCCGGCCTTACTGGCCCAGCTCTCCTTCAACAGGGTGGGGCAGGCCGGAAAGCCTTGAGCTTGGTGATGTTCACTACTGGGGAGTATGGTGGGGAGAAGAACCTTTCAGTATGTATGAGAAAAAAGTTGGTCGTTTCCACAGTGAATATGGTTTTCAGGCAATGCCCAACATTGAAAGCATTGCCAGATGTACCACAGCGGATGAAAAATATCTGAGATCACCAATGCTTGAAGCACATCAGAAACATCCACGTGGAACCGAACTTATCGATACTTATATGCGGCGTGATTTTCCTGTGCCCGACAGTCTTGAAGAGTATGTTTATGTGAGCCAGCTTTTGCAGGCATTTGGCATTACAAAAGCTATCGAAGCCCATCGACGGAATATGCCTGTAACGATGGGAACCTTGTATTGGCAGCTAAACGACTGCTGGCCTGTGACTTCCTGGTCCTCTATAGATTATTATGGCAAATGGAAAGCTTTGCATTATAGTCTGAAGGATGCCTTTGCTCCAATGATGATTTCAATTTCAAACGAAAATGACAGCTTCAGGGTTTATGTTATTAATGACAAAAATGAATCGATCAAAGCAAGGCTTGAAATTGATCTGAAGGCAATGGATGGCCGCATTCTCCGCTCATTTACCGAGCCTGTGATAATAAATGCAGGAACTGCAACGATGGTTAAATCAATCTCAAAAAGCGAACTGCTAACTGCAATTGATCCTCAAACTGCTTTTTTGCATCACCGGCTAATGATTGGAAATGAGAAAATAGCCGAGAAATTGTACTATTTTGTGTCACCAAAAGATTTGAAACTTGAAATAGAGACTCCGCAATTGGAATTTAAGGCAGTCAATCAAAACGTTGAACTTGTCATTTCCAGTCATTCATTGATAAAAAACCTGATGTTGAGCTGCAATGACGTTGATGGAAGTTTCGAAGACAATTATTTTGACCTTATTCCGGGTGAAAACAGAATCGTGAATTTTTATCCATCTCAAAATTATCCTGTTGATTCGCTTAAATTTGAAATGATGATGCTGAACGATATCTTCCCACAAACATTAATAAAATAGAAATATCGTATTGACTTATTTTTGTTGGTTGATCATTAATTGAATCCTTTTCTAAGCTCATTTCTATCCAAAATCTATCATCGTGAAAATCTTGTTGTTTGTTACGGGAAAAACGGATGAACCTTATCTTGAGGAAGGAATCCGGAAATATGCTGATCGTATTTTCCATTATCTGCCTTTCGAAATAGTTGTTTTTCAAGATCTTAAAAACAGACGCAGTCTTTCGCCTGATCAACAAAAGAAGCTTGAAGGAGAGGTGATTCTTTCCAAACTGCAAAGTGGTGACGAGGTATTCCTGCTTGATGAAAAAGGCAGGCAGCCTTCATCGCGTGGGTTTTCTGAAATTATCGAAAAACAAATGCTTTCCGGCCAGAAAAGACTGATTTTTGTTGTCGGCGGCCCTTATGGTTTTTCAGCTGAAATGTATGCCAGAGCGCAAGGAAAATTGTCGCTTTCCGCGATGACTTTTTCACATCAGATGGTTCGCCTGATTTTTGTTGAGCAACTTTACCGTGCACTTACAATCATAAAAGGAGAACAATATCATAACGATTGATTTGTGCAACTGCATGGCAGCCAAAAGAGTTTTCTCATCCAAATTTATTCAGATCTTCTCTGAGTTTCTTAATGGCATGATCAATAACCTTCACCTCGCCTAAAAGCATTTTCTTAGCCAGATCAGCCGCCGATGCATCCTCAGGGAGTGTCGTTCTTGCCATATGCACCAACTGAATTACTTCTTCGCGGGCGGTCTTTGTCATTTGCCATGCGGTATCGCTTATAAAAAGCTGTTGTGAAAGATTGTGCTCAAATTCCTCTCTGATACTGCTTAAAATACTTTTGGTCAAATCGTCAGCATTTACACACAAAGGTAAATGGCGCGACAAAAGCAAGGATGGTTGCATGCGTTCCAGAAAAAGTACAAGCCGTTCACTGGCCTGCAAGCGCAAAGGCAGAATGATTTTCAGTCCCTCTTTTTGTCGTTCAGCATTTTTTTCCTCTGTAAGAAGTTGCATCTGTCTTTCAAAGCTTTCCAGCAACTTATGATTTGCTTTCAAAAATGATTGCATTATCAGATAAATCGTGGCTGGCAGCACGAAAATTACTAAAGCTGTAAGGATAACGATATAAGGATCCATTTTTTTTATTTCTGAGGGTTTTCAATTCAAAGATAGCGTTAAAGTGCTTGAAATAGTATGTACATGCCAAATCTTTTAATGGAGAAAATCCATTTTATACCAAAGTGAATTATTAATGAATCCAAAAGCTGTAATGGTATTAAGCCTGCGCAGGCTTTCGTAGAGATTTTTTAGATGTAAAGTGCGCAATCAATAGCTTTGGAGGTGTGCTCAATGTAACTGAAGAAATGATTTCCGGAAACGTTTGCAATTGTTTATTCTTTCACAACAAATTATTCAATATTTCCCTACTTTTGCAATTCTAAAAAAAATTGAAGTGGATAACAAACATGCATTATCAGCGAGGGTAAGGTCGCTCACAGAGTCAGCAACCCTCGAAATGACCAGAAAAAGCCGTGAATTGCGTGAGCAGGGAATCGATGTTATTACATTAAGCATCGGTGAGCCTGACTTCAATACGCCAACTGCAGTAAAAAATGCAGCCATACAAGCCATCAACGACAACTTAACACACTATCCACCTGTACCTGGCATTCCTGAGCTCCGCAAAGCAATCGCTGATAAGTTGTTGCGCGATAATCAGTTACAATACAAGCCATCGCAGATAATAGTTTCAAATGGCGCCAAGCAGTCCATCATGAATGCCTTGTTCAGCCTAATCAATGATGGTGAGGAGGTTCTCATTCCAGCTCCTTTTTGGGTATCTTATCCCGAAATGGTAAAATTGGCAGGAGGCAAGCCTGTGGTCATTCCAACGACAGTTGAGCAGGATTTTAAAATCAACCCTCAGCAACTCGAACAAGCAATCAAGCCAGAAACAAAAGCTTTCATTTTTAGCTCACCCTGCAATCCCAGCGGCTCCGTTTATACACACAATGAATTGAAAGCCCTTGCTGAAGTTTTTGCCAGGCATCCGCAGGTATTTATCATCTCTGATGAAATATATGAATACATCCGTTTTGATGGAAAGCATGAAAGTATTGCGCAGTTTACTGAGATATTTGAGCGCGTAATCCTTATCAATGGTCTTTCGAAAGGTTTTGCCATGACTGGCTGGCGTGTAGGCTATATGGCAACTAATCAATTGATTGCTGATGCGTGCAATATTATTCAGGGCCAATATACTTCCGGAAGTTGCACGATTTCGCAGGCTGCAGCTTTGGAGGCCGTTACAACAAAACCTGAAGAATCTGCTGAACTTATCGATATGATCAGCAAATTCAAAGAAAGAAGAAATCTGCTTTTTGATGGGCTTTCAACCATTGAAGGTGTTGTGCCGAATATGCCGGAAGGTGCTTTCTATATGTTCCCTGATATAAGTTTCTATTTTGGCAAATCAAACGGTCAAAGCACCATCAAAAACAGCTACGATCTTTGTCTTTACCTCCTTTCAGAGGCGCATGTGGCGCTTGTGAGCGGAGACGCTTTCGGTAGTGACAATTGTATTCGTTTTTCCTATGCCACAACTCCTGAACAAATTATTGAGGCAGTAAGCAGAATAAAAAGAGCACTTGGCAAGCTGCATTAAAACATTTTAGGCAATTCAATCGTTTGACAAACATTATTTTTCACTTTGAAAAGGATGCTAAACCCTGAACAAATAAAACGGCTTTTTGAGCAGTTTCGCAATTTGAAAATCATGATTGTTGGCGATGTCATGGTCGATGCTTATCTTTTTGGTAAGGTAGATCGCATCTCTCCCGAGGCACCTGTTCCGGTGGTTTCTGTGATAAGCCGCAGCAGCCGTTTGGGAGGCGCTGCCAATGTTGCGCTTAATGTTCATGCACTGGGTGCGACTCCGGTTTTGGTTTCTGTGATTGGAAACGATGCCAAGGGACATGAGTTTCTTCAGCTATTGGGACAAAATTCAATGCCTGACAATGGCATTCTGATGAGCAATGTGCGAAAAACAACCACAAAATTTCGTGTAATCGGAAACAATGTTCAGATGTTGCGTGTTGATGAAGAAGTGACTACAGACATACTCGATGAGGAGCAGAATTTATTGCTTGAAAAGGTAAGCACAATTTTAAAAAATGAAAAGATTGATGCTGTTATTTTTCAGGATTATGATAAAGGTGTGCTCACGGCATCAATGATCAGCCGGATTATACAAATGGCTAAGGAAAATAGCATTCCTGTGGCTGTAGATCCGAAAAAGAAACGCTTTCTTGCCTACAAAGGAGTACAGCTTTTCAAACCAAATCTTAAAGAATTGCGCGATGGCCTCAACATAAGCTTTAATACAGCCTCTTTTGATGAATTGTCTGACGCTGTCGCTTTGCTTCAAAAAACCATAGAAGCTCAGATAGTTTTGGTGACACTTTCTGAAAAAGGTGTTTTTTACAGAGAACGGACTACAATGAATGCGTTCACAGAAAATAAGATTCCGGCTCATTTGCGCTCTATAGCAGATGTTTCAGGAGCCGGAGATACTGTAATCAGCGTGGCTGCAATGTGTCTGGCACTTCAGCAGCCAACTTCGGTTATTGCGGAATTATCCAATCTTGCTGGCGGACTTGTATGTGAGGAAGTAGGAGTAGTGCCGGTGAATAAAACAAAACTGCTCGATGAGATGTTAAAGCTTACTCAATTAGACGGTCAAAAAGACTAAAAAAGCTTTTCTTTGCGGTCGCAAAAGTTCATGAAATACAATGTTAGTCTAAGAGTTGCAGGAAAATATTATATCAAAAATGGGTAAGAAAGAAGAAGTACGTGTGATGTTCGACAATATTGCCGGTAAATATGATTTCCTGAATCATTTTTTATCTGCTGGAATCGATAAGCTTTGGCGGCGCAGACTTGTCAGAATGCTGATAAAAAGCAATCCACAGAGTATTCTTGATGTTGCCACGGGCACCGCAGATTTGGCAATTGCTTTGTCGAAAAAAACCAAATCACCTATCGAAGGAGTAGATATTTCGCAGGGAATGCTTGATGTAGGGCATCAAAAGCTGAAGCGAATGCATCTTGATGAGCAGATAAAGCTTAAGCTGGCCGATTCTGAGCAGCTGCCTTTTGAAGCTGAACGCTTTGATGCTGCAATGGTCGCCTTTGGCGTGCGCAACTTCGAGGATCTTGATAAAGGGCTTGAAGAAATGCAGCGCGTTTTGAAAAAAGGAGGCATGATTGCTGTTTTGGAGTTTTCCAGACCAAAGGCGTTTCCTGTCAAACAGTTGTACAATTTTTATTTCAAAAATGTTCTTCCGGGACTTGGTCGCCTTGTTTCACGCGATAAAGGCGCTTACACCTATCTTCCTGAATCAGTGGGTGTTTTCCCTGATGGTGAAGACTTTTTAAAGCGTCTTGAAAGTGCAGGTTTCAGTGGCACAGATCAGAAAAGATTAACTTTTGGGATTGCGACGATTTACACAGGATTTAAGGTGATGGGATAACCATTTTAAAAAACCTCCTTGATTTTGGATAATATCAAATGGAATTGTTTTAGCTGCATAAATAAATAATGCTTCAAAAACTTTTGAAGATTCATTTGTGGTGATCAGCTGGAACACAATAAATGTTTAATTATAAGCCACATTTTCCATGTCAGTGTACTAAACTTTGAATATGGGCGTTTTTGATGAAATTAAACTACAAATACTTTGAAGCACGCCTTTGTTAAGACCCTTCTGGCACTCACTTTGATGTTGCTTGCAACGCAAACCCTTTCTGCGCAGCGCAGGAAAGTGATGCATCTGCCCAAATTTGATCATGAACCTTATCACTTTGGTTTTATTTTGGCTGCAAATCAAATGATGCTGACATGGAAGCCTGTGGATGATTATCAGGATATATATTGGAATGCCAGCGATGTTCCTGATCTTACGATTCCATTTGCAGATAAATACAGGGTGAGTGAGATTTCTACCAGACCTGTACCTGGCTTTGCTGTTGGTATTGTAGGTGTTCTTAGGCTCGGTAATTATTTTGATCTTAAGTTGGTTCCTACCCTTGCTTTTGGTGAAAGATATATTGATTACGGCATTAGCAGTTATGATAATGCTGGTAATTTCCTTGAGTCAGTAAGTATCCGAAAAAGTTTGCCTTCAACGATGGTTGATTTTCCATTGTATGTTAAATACAGATCCAAGCGTTACAACAATTTCGCTTCTTATATCATTGCAGGAGGCAAATACAGCATTGAAATGGCTTCAACGAAAAAGATCAATTCGGCCAATGGACAATATCCGGTCAAAACTGACCGCAATGATTTTGCTGCTGAAGTTGGTGTAGGTTTTGACTTTTATACACCCTATTTCAAGTTTGGTGTAGAAACAAAAATGAGCTACGGCATCAAAAACATTTTAATCAAAGATGGATTTCTCTACAGTGAGATGCTCGATCACCTAAACAATAAAGTCTTTCAACTAACTTTTACTTTTGAATAGTACGTTTTTTTATTATTCAATTGTCTGAAAATAAATCTCATAGAATTTGATGTTTTGTTTTGAAATCTTTTTTTTTCAAAACATTTGCAGATATGGGAAAAAGGAGTAATTTTGCACCCACAATAAGAACTGAGGCTCCCATCGTCTAGCCCGGTCAGGACGCCAGGTTTTCATCCTGGTAACAGGGGTTCGAATCCCCTTGGGAGTACTACCAAACTAAAAAGCGTTTTAAGGCGCCAACCTAAAAGGTTGGCGTTTTTTATTTCATTTATGTCCGCTTCTTCGTATAAAGGATTTTTTCGCCCTCCATTACTTTCCTGATTCTAAAAGCAATCTTATACTTTTCTGATGCTAAACATCACAGGAAAATGGATTTTTAAAAGTATCTGAAAGAGACCTTTCTTAATGGTTATCAAAATATACTCTTGGAATTGAGAACTCTCCCTTCACCCAAAAAGTTGAACCTTCTCCGCAACATTCAACTAATTTGGTTCGAAACTGCCCGAAAACCCGATGTTTATCCAACCATGAAATCCGGAAATATGCGTTTTTTTCGTTGGTGCCAAGGTATCTATTAAATGTAAATGGCTGATCTGTTGGTGTATAATATTCAATATTGGCTCCAGATATACCCGTCCACGGATTGCCATACCTGTAATTTGCCAATTGAAATGAAAAAACAGAATCGATGTCATCGTTGTAAAACATAATTTCGAAGTAGTCGTCAGAAGTACTGTTTCGAATAGAAATTCCTTTTCCTATCATACTTCCAAGCCCCATGGATGAAGCTTTTATGAAACTAATATTCAGATCAGCTGATGTATAGAGCAATTCAGAGTCTTCAAATTCAACCTTGATGTAGTATAAAGAATCAACAGGTTCAAACGCTTCAATTTTGTATAAAATGTAAGGTTCTTTGTATTCCGGCTTCCGCTCAATTTGGTTTTCCTTTGTGCAGCCAACCGTAACCAAAAGCATCACACATACAATCAGCATTGATTTTAATAATGATGGTCTTTCTTTTTTCATGGTGGGTATTTTTTAATTTGAACAAAATCAGATGTATTCAAAAAATTTCCAGCTATAAAATTAGATCATTTTGTAACTCAAACAGATAGTTATAACATATTTTACTATGCATTATTGTGTTTGCTTTTAACGGGATTGATTTCAAAGCGAAAATTATCATTTTTGCGGGAAAACAGGCTTAAGGGATGCTTGTCAGACTACAAGAACTCAATCCCTTTTTGCTGTAAAGGATTATGATTGCTGCAAAATCAGTTGAAATGAATTCAAGGCCTCAGCTCAGCCGGGGTATTTAATCTTTTTAATCAAGCTGAAATAATTCTTAAAACACAAATAAGTAAGCTTTGCATCTTCCATGGCGCTGTGGGTGTCATTTTCTCTCTGTAAATCAAAGAATGCTGCAACAGCCTTCAAACTATAGGATGTTGGTCGCTTCACATTATTGACATCAAAAATCTGAAAAAAAATGTAAGACACACTTAACAAGTCGATTAGCTTGAATGAAAATGGCCATTTCATGCGCTGATCGCTGTATTTTTGCTTTAGAAAATTGATATCGTTTATAACACTTTGACCACAAACAACGATGTCCGTCAAAGGAAAAGACTGATTTCTCTTCAAACTTTTTCTTATCCACTCTTCGAAATCGATCAAAGCATCATAAGACTGTGGTGCATCTTCGAGGTCATAGATAGAAATTCCATGCACTTCCTCCGCGTATGAAGTGAAATTTTCCTCATTATCAGGATAAACAAGTGTTTCGTATTCTGAGATCGTACGCCAGTCATCGTCTGCTAAAACGGCGCCAATCTGTATAATGTCGTGGTAATCTGTTTCACCACCGGTCATTTCAAGGTCGAGAATAAGGTAGGGCATTTTTTAAGGGTTTAATTTTTAGCTCGTTCATAAAAAAACAAAGCAGGGGTTAATTTTCTTCTTTCCGGAAATATAAAAGCAAATATAAAGATTCTATGCTTTAAAAGGTATCTTCGCAGCATTATTAACGGCTGATTTGAAATTGTGTTTTCCAGCTAAGAGACGAGAACAATTTTAGTTTTTTGCTGTTTATACCCTGTTGAAAATATGTGCGAATAAAAAGAGAGATGTATTCTGAAGCAGTTTTTAATCAGTATTTATTTTCAGAAAACATTCATTAAGAACTATATGCAAGAGAAACGACCTTCTACGATAGAATTATTTTATACGCTAACCTGCCCAAGTTGCAAAGAAATGAAACGAATGCTGGATGAAGTTTTGCCAAAATATGGCAGCAATTTCACCTTCAAAAAGACCCTTGCGAATGGCCCGGTCGGCTATATCAGAACGATGAAACTTGGCGTCCATGCAGTGCCGACATTGCTTATCGACAACAAAATTGTTTTCCGGTCTGTGCCGGCTAAATCAGAACTAATAGAAAAACTTGATCAATTTTTAAAAAACTAAAAAATGGAAAATAAAAAACTCAGATGTCCTCTTGGCGTCCCCGGTGGAATTTTGGCTGCTTTGATCAGTCTTGCCGGAATCATTTATTATGTTGTAAACTTTGACCTTTTCAGTCTGCTCATTTCAATTGCATTATTACTCGTGGCTATGCCGTTTATCAGAGTAACAATGATGGTACACACAGCAAACGACCGTTTGGACGAGATTGAAAAGAAACTTGAAAAGAAATAGTTTTAGCAGCTGATCTTTTAATGTCTTCTGGCTGAAGAAAATAATTCTGTCAGCATGATAAAGCTTTGTCAGAAGGGAATAATATGCAGCCGGAAATACCTTATACAATCTTTCTAATCAATTCATTCAATGAAAAACGAGAAGATAAAAATTGAAATCTGGAGCGACTTTGTTTGTCCGTTTTGTTATATCGGCAAAGCCAAATTGATGCAGGCAATTACAAAGTTGGAAGCGCAAAACAAAGTGGAAATTATCTGGCATAGTTTTCAGCTTGACCCAGATTTCCCTAAAGATAAAGCCATGCCTTCCACCTTGTATTTATCGCAGAAGAAAGGTTTTCCGGTAGAACAACTCAAAGGGATGTATCAGCATCTATATAACTCAGGCAAAGTATATAACATTGATTTCCAGTTCGAAAAAGCAATCACTTTCAATACATTTGATGCGCACAGGTTGTGGCAGTGGAGTAAACATTTACAAAAAGAATCGAGTCTTAAAGAAGCGCTCATGAAAGCTTATTTTACGGATGGTATCGATTTGTCAAAACGGGAAAATCTTCTTGCTTGCATTGAAAGTATTGGTCTGGACAAATCTGAAGCACAAAGGATACTCGATTCCACCGACTTTTCGCAGGAAGTGGAGCTGGATATTTATCAGGCCAGACAAACAGGTCTCAGAGGAGTTCCCTATTTTCTTATCAACGACAGCAAAGTGATTGCCGGTGCTCAAGATGATAAAGTTTTTGAAGGCGTGCTGCAATCAGCTATATCAGAAGGTTAGGTTTTTTCAAATTTTGTGAAGAAGTATTGTTCTTGTAATTTATTTCTTTTAAATCCTTTAAATCCAATACATTATCAAAGATTTTTTAAATCTTGTTTTCCTATAATTGTCATTATTTCAACTGTGTCCTCGTTAATTCGGTAGTAAATACTGTCTGAACCGCATACACAACGCCTGTATCCTGCTTTTATGAAAGAAACAGATTCAAATGAAAATGGTCGTTGGGCAATTAAGTCAAAACATTCAAAAAACGCATTGAAATATTTGTCGGCTTGCGCCATTCCAAATTTTTCGGCTCCGTAATGATGAATTCGTATTAAATCTTCTTTGGCATCATTGCTTATCAGGTATTTAGCCATTGAGCAATGATTTTGATTGCGCTAGAATTTGTTCCTTAGTGTTATTGGTAAATCCGCTGTCTTCAGCTTTCTCTATTTTGGCCCTGATCCAATCTATTTGAACTTGTTGTTTTCTTGCCTGTCTGATTAAATCATTCACAAGTTCACTTTTGCTGGAATATTCTTCCTTGTCCACCTGCGTTTTTAACCATTCATCATTTGGTTTTGTTAAAGATATACTTTGTCTTGCCATAAGTTTAAAATTTGATGCAAAATTACACCAAATATGAATCACTTCATTTATTTCTATTGTTTGAATTCCAAAATGGTTCGATTTATTTTGATTTACGATTGGCGTTTAATTCCAAAATGGTTCGATTGATAGAACTCATCTGAAAATCATTAAAGACTGATTGAATATGTTTAAATTCATGAAAACGGGTTGGCTATACATCAAAAACAGTTGATTATTTTTTGGTGGCAGCAAATTTTAACTGGAAAATCTGTTTTCTTTTCAATAATAATGTTTAGTTTTACTGCAACAACCGTCATCTGTAGTTTTCATGATTTACCTGCACAAATACCCCTTTGTTCGATTGGTAATACCATATGGTACAGGTATTTGGATTGCCAATAAGTTTCAGACTGATGTTCCCTGGATGGTTTTGTTTGCAGTTGTTCTGGCAGGAATGCTTTCATTATTTGCAATTGCTTTCTGGTTTAGGTCCTACAGTCTGCGCTGGGTTTATGGTTTTCTATTGTCTGTCATGCTGATTGCTGCCGGAATGATGAACATCCAGTCTTATAATCCTCAATACAAGCCCGATCATTTTATAAACGACAGCACTTCTTCAACACACTATTTTGTAGCACGCATTGCAGAGAATCCTGAGAGAAAAGAGAGAACAACCAAACTGCTGTTGGAACTTCAGGCTATTGCAGACAGCAGCGGAATGAAAGCTGTGGAAGGAATGGTGCTGGCATATGTAAACAACGAAAATCAAACTGCATTGCCTTCCTATGGCGATATAATCGTTTTTTCGAAAAGACCTGACACCACTGCATCACCGCTAAATCCTGCACAATTTGATTTTGCTTCTTTTTTAGCCCGAAAAGGGATTTTTCATCAGGTGTTTCTCAAAGACGGGGAGTGGCATATCACGGGAAAAGGCTACACCAATCCACTTTATATTGTCGCTTACCTTATGCGTGATCATTTGTTGGAGGTGATGAAAGCGAATGGCCTCGAAGGAGATGTTTTATATGTTGCATCTGCCATTTTACTGGGTTACGACGATCATTTACCTCCCTATCTGCGTAAAGGCTACACTGCAGCCGGCGGAATGCATGTGCTTTGTGTGTCGGGATTGCATGTCGGGGTAATCTTTCTGATTTTTTCCTTTATGCTCAAATTTCTTGACAGCCGAAAGAAAACCAGATACATAAAAACCATCTTTTTGTTTGTTATAATCTGGTTCTATGCTTTACTCACCGGACTTTCACCCTCAGTGCAGCGGGCAGCTATCATGATCAGTTTTGTGCTGTTCGGACAGCTTTTGATGCGGAAGGGTTATCTCATTAATTCGCTTTCTGCTTCTGCATTTCTTTTGCTTTGTATCGATCCCTACACCTTATTTCATATTGGCTTCCAGCTTTCATATGGTGCTGTTCTAGGTATTGTTCTTTTGCAGAAACCTGTATACAATTTGTTTTATTTCAAAAACAAAATTGCAAATACCATTTGGGAAATTACCACAGTAGCCATTGCTGCACAGGCAGTTACTACCCCATTCGTTTTGCATTATTTTCACCAGTTCCCAACTTACTTCATGCTGAGCAATCTCTTTCTTGTGCCGCTCTCGTTTGTGATAATTGTATCAGGCATGGGTTTGTTGCTTACATCCTTTTTGCCTTTTTTACCCTGGGTCTTTGGTAAATTTACTTCGGCAATGATATTTATCATGAATTACCTGATACTTTGGATTGAGCAGTTGCCTTATGCTGTATTTCGGGAATTGTACATTACCCGCACCGAATCATTGATTTTAATTGTTTCGCTGATCTTAATAATCCAGCTTTTTAACCATGGGATAAGGAATTATCTTTTGCCCTTATTTATTACGCTGCTCCTGTTTTTTTCGTCTGTTACATTCCGAAATGTCCAGCAGTTTCAGCAGGCAAAAATGGTTGTCTACGGCTTAAACAGATATACAGCCATCGACTTCATTTATGGAAAAGAACACATCATGCTCGCCGACAGTAACCTGATGAAGGACGAATTTGCGCTGGGTTTTAACCTTGAGAAGTATTGGTCTCAGTCTGGAATTTCGAGCAAACCTTTATGGTTTGGAAAGGATGATATTCTCAATCATTCCCATATTAAAAAAGAAGGTCGTGTGATATCTTTCAATGGTAAAACAATCGCACTTTGGGAAAAGGACAGCAGAAAAAAGATTGTGCCTCCAAAAAAACTGAAAGTCGATTATGTTTTAATCACAGGGAATGTGCCTGAGCGCATGCAGGAGTTACTTCTGTATTATGAGTTTGACCAACTGGTACTGGATCTTTCTCTGCCGGTATGGAACGCAGAGAAATGGAAAGCTGAAGCATCAGCAAGCAATGTAAATCTCTATGATATCAGGCAAAGTGGTGCGTTGATCGTTAATTTCTAAAAAACGATTACTAATAGGGCTTGCTGATAAACTCAGAATGTTGAAATTTCGGTGCGCTGCACCTCTTGTTTCAATTCTACTTGGTTTTCCTGCACAGATTATCGCCAGTCTATGGGTCAGTTTTGAGGTGCAGCGCACCGGTAATATTTAGTGTGCCGGGCATGTAGTAAACCTAAAGGGTGCGAGGGTTAACCCACAAGTCCCAAGGGAGCCCTGATGACGGGAATTCCATAGTCGAAGGCAAGGGTGTCACGAGCGATTGTGAATCTGAAGGAAGCCCTAGACAAAACTTTGATGTGACGAACAGAAATCGGATACGAGGCCTTTCTTTCCGGGTAACTGACCTATAAATCAGCAAGCCCGATAGTCATCCTGAGGAAAGAGGGGTAAATCCGGCACATCAAAGCGAAAGGTA
>JAGXRB010000206.1 GCA_018336075.1 Bacteroidota bacterium | reverse complement strand
ATTGTGCTTTTTGATGAGATTTACCGCAGCGGGGTTTGTTACAGGAATATCAAGAAAGACCTCCTCGCCGGGCGCAGCATTCAGGCATGCCTGATAAAGTGCTACAGCGATGGCTACATCTGTTGCGAAAAGCGGACAAATTTTGTAGCCGCTTGCTGCCTTGCGCATTATGGCAAAACCTTGCAGTTTTCCCTCTGAAAGCCAAAATATCAGCCATACCGCTTTCAACAAGGTTGAAAACATCACAGAAGGTGATTTTATGCTTTCTTTAAACTATGGCCCCAACCATGAGGGAATTTTACAAAACTAATTGAACATATTACAAAGAACACAGCAAAAAACCCGCTATTTCACCCCCTTGTACGAAGTGGTTGTCGAAGACGATTCGCAAAAACTTATCCACTATTTCCAGTAATTCTAATTCTATAAGCGATTTTTGTACTTTTGTATGAAATTAAGCCTGTATGAAAGAGATCGTTTTTATAGTTGAAGAATCACATGACGGGGGCTATTTTGCCCGAGCTGCGAATCATTCTATCATTACTCAGGGTGAAACTATGGAAGAGCTTCGAAACATGATTGCTGACGCTGTACGTTGCCATTTTGTTGAAGAGGAAATGCCTGCCTACGTTCATTTACATGTTACCCGCGAGGAAACATTTTCCTTATGAAACTACCGCGTAATGTTGATAGTCAGCAATTGATCAAAGCTCTCCAAAAATACAATTACCAGGCCACCCGACAAACCGGAAGTCATATCCGGCTTACTACCCAGCAAAACGGTCAACACCATATCACAATTCCCAATCACGATCCTTTAAGGATTGGAACCCTGAATACCATACTCACCGAGGTTGCACAGCATTTAGGGATTTCCAAACAAGAAGTGGCTGAGAGGTTGTTTTAAACTGAATTATACCTTTCATATAACTAAAGTGGCTTCGGTTGCAATTCCACTTTTCAGCACCATTAAATCTGCAATTCAATAAAATTCCCTACTTTTGACTTACCAATGCTACGGATAGAATGAATGTGCAAACAACCCGCGGGCTGCGCATTTCGCAGAAATACACCGATGGAACCAATACCAATGAAAAACTGTGGGCGGGAGCTTGCGAATACATCACCCAAAACGGCCAAACCACCATCCACACCTACCTCAGCGGGCCCGAAGGCGTGTTTGCCCTGCATGTGCAAAACCCAAATGGCAGCGAGAATATCCGCTATATCCATAAAGATCATTTAGGTTCCTTGAACACCATCAGCGATGAAAACGGCAACCCTTTGCAAGAGTTGAGCTTTGATGCCTGTTCAGTGAAATTTGGTTTTTGTGACCGCAGCGAAACAAAAGCCTTGGTTGAACAAATCCCGAAAGAGGCACGAAGTCGGGAGGGTTTGCCAACGGCGTAGTTACTGGTTTCTTTCAAAAAAATGTCTTCTAAGGACGGGCGTTTTTTTTGAAAATCAACCAAGCTCAAAAGTTGTAATGCCAAAAATCATGTTCAGTGCTACTTCCGGCTGCTTACCGTAATACATTCTGGCACACTCAAATACATAGGTTGTATTGTGCTTTTTGATGAGATTTACCGCAGCGGGGTTTGTTACAGGAATATCAAGAAAGACCTCCTCGCCGGGCGCAGCATTCAGGCATGCCTGATAAAGTGCTTCAGCGATGGCTGCATCTGTTGCGAAAAGCGGACAAATTTTGTAGCCGCTTGCTGCCTTGCGCATTATGGCAAAACCCTGCAGTTTTCCCTCTGAAACATATTTGAACTGCTTGTTTCCGGGCATATGCAGCCATGGCTCAAGAAACTGTGGCCGCGCAAATCCAAAACACATTTTGTCGAAAGCTAGAACAGCATCAAAATCATCTTTTTCGATCGATGAAATATTTGGATTTACAGCAAAGAGTTCACCTTTTTTCATATGTCTTTCATCTCTGAAAGCAAGTTCAAAGCCACCTTTCTTATAAAAGGGCTGCATGGCAACAACACCATCCATGCCGATGGAGGCTCCGGGTTTCAACCTTGAAAGAAGGTAATCTCTCCTTTGATACCAAAGCTTTCGGCCTATTCCCAAAGAACGGTATGCTGGTTTTACGATAAAAAAACCCATAAATCCAAAATCACCCTTGTAGGAAACTACTGAGCCTCCTCCGATCATTTCTCCATTCAGAAAATAACCAAAATAGCCATCAGGATCGGTAGCCCAGAAAACTTCAGCGTCGTTTGGTCCCGGATTCCAGCCTTCGGTCTTTGCCCAATCTACAAGGGTCTTCAAACCGTTGAGGTCTAACTTTTCAAATTTTATTGCATTAAAATCCATACTACACAGTTGTTTTTTAAGACATGCACATTTATTTTTCAGGCATTGCAGCCATAACTTTTTCGCATAAAATTGAAGATACAATCATCGAAAGACGCCGTTGGGGCATTGGAATTATATAACAGGCAATCGGCAGCACCCATTCAAGCAGCGCCAGATAATAGGGAACAGGATTGGGATCTTCGCCCACACTCTCAAAGGCATAGGCCCTCATTTTCAGCGACAGTTTGGCGTTTTTTAATACTTTTTCCTGATGCCGGCCCAGATAGGTGATTTCCGGAATAGCATTCAACTGATCTGTTTTATAAAAACCATGGATGAAATTCAGGTAATCTTCCATGTCTGCCTCATTTTCAAGTGGAGCGTTATCAACCAGAAAGATAGCTTCCAGTCTGGCGAAATCCGAAATAATTGCACGGTTTTTTGTTTCAGAAAAGTCGATGAGATACACATTCATTGTCTCGTCGAGGAGGATGTTCTGCATATTCAGGTCGCCATGACAAATGCCAGAAAAATAGTCGAAACCCAAATCCCTGTGTCTGGCGAATTCATGCTTAAGAAACCAATATGGATTCAGTATTGGAATTTTGCTTTCCGGTATCTGAATGTATTTTTCGTCAGCCGAAACAGAAAACAATTCCCTGACTGTATCAAAAATAAAAGGAAAAAACGTGAAAGTCGGGTCATGGTCTTTGAATGGATAAATGGTTTTTTTCACCGCCTGACCGTACCAGGGTTTCAGAATTTTCAGAAAGATTTTGTCGAAAAGTGGTTCCAGAAAATCCATCTCCGATTGGTGGTAGTAATGTGTCAACCATTTCAGCTGGCTCGATTCGCCGCCAATGCCAACAAAATTATAGCGCAATACGCCGAGGTCGCCATAGAATTCTGTGCCAAGAACCATCGCACTGTTGTTGAAAATGTAGGGCAGCGCAAATTGCTGACAGCGTTCAGATTCTCTTGTTATCATGGCGCGGTTGGCGATCTTGAGCACTGTAGGCCGCATTTTTCTACCTTCCTGATCAAAGGAAGTGACCTGAAAAGTCTGGGCCGAAAATCCTCCGTGAAGCGCTTTGATGATGATTCTTGCCGAGTCGGTGTAGAGCCGCCTTGTAAGAAAAGCTTTGTGTGGCTCAAAAGTTATTTCGGCTGCTGTTTCTATTTTCAGACGCATTGAAGAAGCTTCTGCAAAGTCTTTCGACATAAAAATCCACAGCTCAGGCTCTTCGATGATTTCATCCGGATTCAAAGCCTGAACACCCATGATATTTTCAATTGAAAGTGCTTCATTCAACAGCTCGTTTAAGGTGATGTCTGCCTTATTTTTATTTAATTCACTCAAAAGAAATGTGGCGCCAACCAGGTTGCATTCTCCTGAAGCTATCTTTTGCTGAAAAGCATTCAGATGGTTTAAAGCAGCAATTTCATTAAGGGCTTTGTTGACCAGAAGGGCAACTGTTACAGAGGGTAAATCAGGATTTTTGTTAACGATGACCGCCAAAATCAGTTCCGGATTATCAGAATGCTTCGAATCCAGCATGGCCAAAGCCTTCGCAAGTAGTGAGAGCGTTGCTTTTCCGGCTTTTTCCATGCGCAACATGCCATTTGCTTTTTCCGGAAATGAAATTGCTTGTCCGAGCAGAATGCCCGCCCTGGAAGGATCATCTGAAACCCTGAAATCAGCTTCATGGTCCTGGTTGTCGGGAATAAAAGCGGCACAATGGGACGCAGTTACAAAAAGTCCTGAATGCGGACTGTTTTCAAAATGGGCCTCGGCAGGAGTACCAAACCCGACGGAGAATCCAAGTTCGTTGTAACCGGCAATGCCATCATCTTTCCAGATTTTCGCCTTGTAATTTTCAATGCCGGATGCTTTGAAAGTGTATTTTTCAGCATCTGAATCAAAGCTTATTGTTTCAGCGGTTTTGCCTTGTAAAGTATTCAGAAGTTTCTTTGCGGTTTCAACATTATCTTCAATACGAAAGATGCGGTGAAGTCCGGCCATCTCGATGACCTGAAATACTTCCGGTGACAAGGAAGCGATAATCAGTTCGCCCTGTTTTGCGAGCAGCTGCTTTTTGGTTTTAAGCAAAATCCTGATCCCTGCACTGGACAAATAGGGGCATTGAGACATATCAATAATCAGGTGTTTTCCATTTTCAAGCAAAGCTTGAAGTGCTTTTTCAAAATCGTTGCTGTTATTGGCGTCCAGACGTCCAACCGGTGTTGCGATGCTGCTTTTTTCATCCAATATAATATTCATAGTCTCTTGTTTCTTTGATTGACAACCTGATGATAGTTTTTTTTAAGACAAGCTGAATTCCTTAAAGATTCAGAACGTCATTTATATCAGCTAAAGTAATAAAAACAATCAATGGCAAGAAGATATTCTTCGAAGGTGTGGGGTGTTTGGGGATAGGATTTTTGATTTACGATTTGATCCGCCGCGGCGGATGAAGATTTAATTCAAAAGTATTTGGGAGCATTCTGATAAAGAATGAGCTTGGTTTTGTTATTGTCCTTTTGTTTCGGCAATGCCGAAAGCTTTCGGCACCAAATCCATTTACCCAAACGATGGCTCACAGGCTTAGCGGCACCGCCTTTGGGCTGGCTCACGCGCTGCATTGAACGGTCATTTTGCGTTGAATTAAATATTTTATTTGAGGATTAAGAGATTTGTTGTCATGTTGAAATCAAATAACCACATTCGCTTGTGTTGCTTTGGCACACTCAAAAAAATCAACTTCAAAATTTTCTCAAAAAATCAGCTTTCTTACAACAGAAGTATTTGCTAATTTAGCAGGGTAAAATTTGCGTAAAATGAAAACTGTAGAAGGTTTTTGGACAGGTCCGCCTTTGGAGGACGTGTCCGCCTTTGGAGGACAGCCTCCCCCGAGATTTCGGGAGACTGATGTTGGCAACAATTAAATGAAACATCCTGCTTATGTTAACGAAAGGATTTTTAAAACCTGAAATATCGATTGATAAACTTGGAAAAAGGCAGTTCTGGACTGGTACGATTATCGGAATTCTGATTGCTTTTGTTTTGAGTTACTTTTTCAATTATTCGAGAGAGTCGTTGAGACTGATAACGATAATGGCAGATTTGCACATCCCATCAGAGAAGGAATCAAGATTATATGATTTGTTTTTTGCTTCGTTTTCGACAAGTCTGGGATTTGGATATACAATAATCTACTGGCTGAGAGGTAGAAATAAAAACATAAAAAAACGATATTTAAAAACTTTCGCAATCTCAAATGCTTGGCTGATTACATTTGTGGCATTGATGTTAGTCGTACGATTTGGTTCGATTTTGCCAATAATCCTTTACGGTTTGCCTGGATATGACGGACATCTCGATTTGTTAAATCACTTTTGGTTAATGTTTGTATTAATTCCGATTTATGTGTTTTTCTCACATTGGAATGCAATACGAATGATTTTCAGGACACGAAATTGGGTGTTGCTTTCTGTTGTATTTTACAGCTTGACCACTCTTTATCTATATAAAACCACCTATGTTGACAGAGATGTTTTAAATAAGAGTTACTTTTCTCAAAACAAACAACGATTTGACTATATAGATTCAGAATTTGATAAAGCCAAAAAATTTGGTGTGTTTTTCAGCGATACAACCAAACAGATTTTAAGGAAAAAACATGCCGGGCGGACGACTGATTTAGTACTTAACTTAAAACAAGCTTTTCAATCCGATAAAATTGTTCCGATTGATTCACTGATACTTGAAAAAATTGTAATTCATAATATGAATACACATGGCTTATATTTTTATGGTCGTCAACAAGATAGAGATAAAAACTGGTCTTATGCTTTGCCGGAGGATATTTACAAACAGATTTTAAAACATGATATTAACAGCAAAGAGACAGAAGTGCTATTCGAAATATTATCCGAGCAAATATTGTTATTTACAACGCCACAGATTAATTGGGACGAATGGGAAAATTATTCTGACTATGAGAGAACAAAATCAAATTTTAGGAGGAATTTAATGTATAGCACCGAGACAATTCAAAGCAGATTGATTCAGGTAATCGATAAATTGAAGTCAGACAGGCGATACGAAAAACATCATCACCTGCTCCATGATATCAAATATGAAGAGGGTAGAGGAAGACAAAGACATTATGAAATAGAATTAAAGGATGCCAATAAATAAGACTCTGAACACTTACCTTCGGCGTTGCTTTCAACTACGACGGCGCAATCTTCCGGTCTCCAGACCGTTGAAATCAACAAATTTTAAGTTGTTCTGATTGTTCGGGTTGTTCGGGGTTCTGATTGTTCGGGAATGTTTTATTTGAAGATTTGAAGTTTTCTGATTTGATCCGATGGCTTTCGGATTTGATTCAAATGCATTTTGCAACATTTAAGTCAGGAATAGTTTTGGAATCTATGTTAGTCCTTTTGTTTCGGCAATGTCGAAAGCTTTCGGCACCAAAACCATTTACCCAAACGATGGCTCACACAACTTTATAAACACAAGAAATCCTGGCAAAAAAGTGGCTTCGACTTCGCTCAGCCACCGGGGTTGTTGTTGCCGGATTTCTATGGATTTTCAAATTCACAGGCTCAGCGGCACCGCGTTTGGGCTGGCTCACCTGCTGCATTGAACGGTCATCTTGCGTTGAATTGAACATTTTATTTGAGGATTCAGAGATTTGATGTCCCGTTGAGATTAAAACCACATTCGGCGGAGTTATCGATTGATCCATAAGGCTTTCTGGATGAATCCTTGAATTGGTATAGGATAAATTGTATAAGAATTGTATATTTGTACAAAATAAAAAATGATTTAACAAAATGACAAGTAACACTCAGATAGAAGTTGAAAACAGGCTCATTTCGATAGTTAAACAAGACGAACAAGATTATATCTGCCTGACAGATATGGTTAGAGGAGAAGAAGGATCTGACCATATTCGCAATTGGATGAGGAATCGCAATACAGTAGAATTCTTTGGACTGTGGGAGACTTTGAATAACCCGAATTTTAAACCTGTCGAATTCGACACCTTTAGGAAACAAGCCGGATTAAACAGTTTCAATTTGACACCGAGAAAGTGGATTGAAACAACTGATGCAATCGGGTTAATTTCAAAATCAGGCAGATACGGAGGCACTTATGCCCATAAAGATTTAGCATTCGAGTTTGGTTCGTGGATTAGTCCAATGTTTAAACTCTTGTTGATAAAGGAGTATCAAAGACTAAAAGAGATTGAGAGCAATCAATATAATCTTGAGTGGAATGTTAAACGGATTTTGACCAAAACAAACTATCTGATTCATACCGATGCAGTAAGAGATTGCATTCTACCAGAAAAGAACTACGATAAAGATAAAGAGTGGTTAGTTTTTGCAGAGGAGGCTGACTTGTTGAACGTTGCACTATTCACTTGTACTGCTAAAGATTGGCGAGAAGCAAATGCAGATAAAGCAAAGAAAGGTTTAAACATTCGTGACTTTGCAAGTATAAATGAGCTTGTTGTTTTATCAAACCTCGAGAATATAAATTCTATTCTCATTCGTAATCAGATTGATAAGCCTGAACGCTATAGGCAGTTAAAAGAGATTGTTCAGTTACAATTATAATCACTTGACGGACAGGACTTTATGAAAGCATTGAAAAAAGTATCTAATGATATCTACATTGAAACCAAAAAGAAGCTGAAATAAACTACGAAGTGTCAGGTTGTTCGGAGCTCTGATTGTTCTGGAATGTTTTATTTGAGGATTTGACCCGAAAGCTTTCGGGTTTGCTGATTTGATCCGATGGCTTTCGGATTTGATTCAAATGCATTTTGCAACATTTAAATCAGGAATGATCTTGGAATCTATGTTAGTCCTTTTGTTTCGGCAATGCCGAAAGCTTTCGGCACCAAATCCATTTACCCAAACGATGGCTCACAGGCTCAGCAGCACCGCGTTTGGGCGGGCTCACGCGCTGCATTGTACGGTCATTTTGCGTTGAATTAAATATTTTGTTTGAGGATTTGATCCACAAGGCCAGACAAGGGCTGGCGCGGATTTCCGTTCGTTCAAAATGCCAAGCGCCAAAGACCAAATACCCAATGCTAAAGATCAAAAGCCCTCATACCAAAAATCTCTCTCCCCTCGTCAAACCAATCAAAATATCTTTTAATTTTAACCCTTCTTTATTTGGTGGCTGCTTGCATTAAAAGTTTGGGCGCGTTTTTTTAATTGTTTAACTTAAATTAGCCAGATGAAAGAAAATATGAACCAACACAAGCTTGCTGCCAGGCATTTTTTGCCTTGGCATGCAACATTATCATGGAAAATTCACCCTAATACCAACATAGCACTAAGCAGCAGGTTATGTGCAATGCTTTCTGAAAGGAACAGATAGTCCAATTATGTATATTAAAAATAACGCATCATGAAAAAAAATTGTCTAATTGTAATTTTCCTGATCGGTTTGATTAGTCAAATCATAGCTCAAGAAATTAAAGAACCTGATAATTCAAAAAATAATTATTTCGGCACATATTTTACAGCTGGAATTTCAACACAGATTCATTCCTATCCTAATATTATGAATTATGACAACGTTCAATTATCAACTGAGGAGGGAAGTAGAAATTACTTGTCTGAGAAGGAATACGGTAAATTTGGTGAAGGATTTCTGCCAGTTATTGGTTTTGGCGTAAATTATACTCGTCAGATAAATTCATGGTTTCTTGTCAGGCCACAATTATCTTACATCCAAAAAGGATGTTCAAACAGAGGAGAGGCACTAATTGTAGACACAGATAGCGCATACTATATTTCAGTCGGCGATGATGGAGAAAAATTTAAATACAATAATCGGTTTCATTACGTAGCATTTGATTTTCTTCTTATACTTAAAATAAATAAATGGAAAACAAAACCATATTTCCAAACAGGATTAAGAAATGAATTCTTAATAAGCTATAACGTAGAATATGATATTGACCAGTTTTCAGGTAATTTAGTATTTTTTGGCTTACACGAACCATCCTATCCTGGTAATAGTAATTACAAGGATTTTAACAGATTTAATTTTGGAATGATAAATGGGATTGGTATGGAGTTATACAAAAGATGGTATGTGGAGCTTAATACAAATTTTGATTTTGGGTATTTAGTAAAAAATACTGATTTAAAAGTGAGAAATATGATAAGTACATTTACTATTGGAATGGTATTTTAGTACCCCGTTCGGAGTAACTTTCAACTACGACGCCGCAATCTGCCGGTTTCCAGACCGGTGAATTCAATAAATTTAGGTTGTTCAGTGTTCGGATTGTTCGGGGATGTTTTATTTGAGGATTTGTTGATCGTTGAGCCGTTCGGAGTAGTTTTCAACTTCATCATCGTTATACTCTGGAATGTTGGAAGAAGTTTTAGCTAAGAAAAGACATTGATCTACAAGAGATTAGTAAAGGAGACCGGTATCGGTTTAGCTGAAAACACCACAGAGCAAGTCCGCTTCAGTAATAGCACGAATCGTTTCGGTAATAGCACGAATCGTTTCAGTAAGAGCATGAATCACTTCAGTAAGAGCATGAATCACTTCAGTAATAGCACGAATCACTTTGGTAATGGCATGAATCACTTTGGTAATAGCACGAATCGTTTCAGTAATAGCACGAATCACTTCAGTAATAGCACGAATCACTTTGGTAATGGCATGAATCACTTTGGTAATAGCACGAATCGTTTCAGTAATAGCACGAATCGTTTCAGTAATAGCACGAATCGTTTCAGTAATGGCGTGAATCACTTTGGTAATAGCACGAATCACTTTGGTAATGGCATGAATCACTTTGGTAATAGCACGAATCGTTTCAGTAATAGCACGAATCACTTTGGTAATGGCATGAATCACTTTGGTAATAGCACGAATCGTTTCAGTAATAGCACGAATCGTTTCAGTAATGGCCGTGTGTCTGTTCCGACAATCAGTAAACCAGCGATGGGTTCCGGAAATGTGTTGAAGATTAAGGTTAGCGGGGGAGGGTATGTGGGTGTTCCACCGGATTGCATCCGGGGTTATTGATGTTCAACCCCTTCGGGGTTGGAGGGTATGTGAGTGTGTTGTTGTCCTCCCAACCACCGGATTGCATCCGGGGTTATTCAGGTTCAACCCCTTCGGGGTTGGAGGGTATGTGGGTGTGTTGTTGTCCTCCCAACCACCGGATTGCATCCGGGGTTATTCAGGTTCAACCCCTTCGGGGTTGGAGGGTATATGTGGGTATGTTGTTGTCCGCCTCTCCACCGGATTACATCCGGGGTTATTCAGGTTCAACCCCTTCGGGGTTGGAGGGTATATTATAGTGAGTGTGTTGCCGTCCACCGGATTGCATCCGG
>JAGXRB010000205.1 GCA_018336075.1 Bacteroidota bacterium | reverse complement strand
CTGATCATTTCCGGCAAAAAAGCCCTCGCAACAAGCATACATCCAAGTACATTGACACCGATAGTTTTTTCAATTTCACCATCCAGATGTTCGTGGAAATACTTACCCGAAACTATTCCGGCATTCAAAATCACAATGTCAGGCACTTTTCCTTCATTAATGAGTGTTGTGGCAGCTTCATTAACAGACCTCGCATCTGAAACATCTACTTTATGACCAGATGCATTATGGCCATCTGCAACCAGATTATTGATTTCTTTGGCCATAAGCTGTTGATTAATATCCCAGATAATCAATTCGTCGGCACCATTTTGAAAGGCCATTTTACCCATCAACAAGCCTATTCCGGATGCACCTCCGGTTATCAGCACTTTCTTATCTTTAAAATCGCTCATACAGAAGTTTGAATTAAATTTGCAGCGTGCTTTGAATAATTTCGAAATTAAAATTACTTCAAAATTAAACCCAAATGAACAAAAACTATTTAATTTTCTTTACCCTCATTATGATAACATTAAACGGCTTTAGCCAAAATCTAAATATCGTGATCACTGACCCTGTCAGAAATCGTGAAGTACTGGTGGATCTGCTTGACCGAAACGGACTTCAAACCGGAGAAATGGGTGTAAACTATTCTGACTTTTATGATGGATATGAGTCCAAAAGTGAGGTAATCGAAAAACTCAAGTCATTGGTTGATGACATTCATATTACGATCGTTTTGGCAACCTGGTGTGGCGACAGCAAACAGCAGGTTCCGGCCTTTTTGAAAGTACTCGATCAAACAGGTTTCAGCAATGACAATCTGTTGATGATCGGCGTTGATTTCGAAAAAAAAGCCCGTGAGATTGATGTAGATGTATTCAATATTTCACGCGTTCCTACTTTTATTTTTCACCGGAATGAAATAGAAATCGGCAGAATTACTGAAACTCCCATAGAAACACTTGAAGAAGATTTCTTAAAAATCGCTCTGGATTCAAAGGACTGAAAATTTCATGTAGCGTTTTAATTTTTTATTGCATTTATGAAGACATTCAGCACCATCAAAGCACTGCGCGAGGCCTTATCTACAGTGCGTAATGCAGGAAATACAATTGGTTTTGTGCCGACAATGGGTGCGTTGCACGAAGGCCACCTTGACCTGATGCGCAGGGCTTTAAAAGAAAATGACTGCCTTGTTGTAAGTATTTTTGTTAATCCCATTCAGTTTAACAACAAAGAAGACCTCGAAAAATATCCGCGTGTGCTTGAAGCAGACAGTAAAATGCTTGAAAGCATCGGTTGCCAATACCTTTTTGCACCTGATGCCAATGAAATTTATCCAGAACCTGATAAAAGTGAATATGATTTTGGATTGCTCAGCGAAGTCATGGAAGCTGCTTTCCGTCCGGGTCATTTCAATGGCGTTGCGATTGTAGTCCGAAAGTTATTCGAAATCGTTGAACCTGAGACAGCATATTTTGGGGAAAAAGATTTTCAGCAGCTGGCTGTAATTAAGCAACTTGTGAAAATGCTTGAAATGCCCGTAAAAATTATCCCATGCAGTATTGTCCGTGAAACCGACGGATTGGCAATGAGTTCGAGAAATGTCAGGCTTACATCGCATGAAAGGCAATTGGCTCCAAATATTTATATGACACTTCAAAAAGCTATAAAATTGCGCAATGTACTCAGTCCGGAAGAGTTGAGACGGTGGACAAGGGAACAATTAGAAGCAATTCCGGAATTTAATATTGATTATGTTGAAATTGCCGAAGACCAGCAACTACAGCCTTTTCAGCACTGGAATGATGCTTCCGGAGCTATTCTTTTTGTGGCTTTGTTTCTGGGCAAAGTACGATTGATCGACAATGTGAGAATATTTTAATAATTTTGCGCACTGAATTAACAGCTGAGATTCAAAAAGCTAAAAAATGAATATCGAAGTTCTGAAATCCAAAATACATCGAGCCACCATCACACAGGCCGATCTGCACTACATTGGCAGCATTGCAATTGATCAGGATCTGATGGAAGCCGCGAACCTCATCGAAAATGAGCGTGTAAATATTTATAACATCACCAATGGTGAAAGGCTTGATACCTATGTCATTAAAGGTGAACGCGGCAGTGGTGTGATTTCTCTTAATGGTGCTGCTGCCCGCAAAGTTGCAGTTGGCGATCATGTTATCATTGTATCCTATGCCAGCATGGATTTTGAGGTTGCAAAAACCTTTAAGCCTTCCATCATTTTTCCTGACAACAACAACAAAATCAACACCAGACTTTGAAAAAACTGGTTGTTAATATCCTGAAGTATCTCGGATTTCTATCTCTGGGAGTTTTTCTTTTCTGGTTAAGTTTCAGAAAACTTAATTTGACGGAGGTTTGGAATGAAATACGTGAAGCCAATTACTATTGGGTAGCACTGGCTTTAATTTTTGTTCTTATCTCACATTTTTTCAGATCATTGCGCTGGAATTTACTCATCAACAGCATGGGTTACAAAACACGCTTTTCGACCACATTTTATGCATTGATGGTAGGCTATATGGCAAACACAGCCGTTCCACGCATGGGTGAATTTATGCGTTGCGGTGTACTTGCCCGAAAAGAAAAAATCCCTTTTAATGCTTTGTTTGGCACAGTGATATCAGAAAGACTCTTTGACCTGGTCATATTGTTTTTACTGCTTTTAGTTGTTGTGGTAACACAGTGGGGTTTACTGGGAGAGTTTGTTTTGCGCATGACTGGTCCGTTCACAGCGAGTATAATTTCTAATCTGACAGTTTTAATAATTCTGGCTGTAGTCCTGTTAATAATTTTTGCAGGCTTGCTATACGGATATATTAAGTTTCGCAAAAAACTCAATCATTTGCCGGGCTATAAAAGAACCCATGATTTGATTACAGGACTTGCGCAAGGAGTCAGAACCATTGACAGAATGAAGCAAAAAGGACTGTTTTTACTTTATACAGTTTTTATCTGGTTTTTCTACATACTGATGATGTATGTGCCATTTTTCATGCTGCCCGAAACCAGCGATCTTGATTTCATGGCCGGCGTCACATTGCTTGCAATAGGAAGTCTGGGAATTGTTGCACCTGTTCCCGGTGGCATTGGCGCCTACCATTTCATTGCCAAAGCTGTTCTGACAGAGCTCTATGCCATTTCCGGAAATGCAGCAGGCAGTTTCGCTGTTATCACCCATGCTGCGCAGACCTTGCTTAATGTTCTGGCAGGTGCATTTGGTTACCTTGTCCTGTTTTTTCTTGACCATAAACCACCAAGAAATGAAAAAGCTTGATGTTATTCAAAAACGCGTTTTTACTTTTGAAAGTCTGGAAGCAATTTTAGCTGTCTGGAGGTTTCAAAATAAAAAAATAGTTTTCACCAATGGCTGTTTCGACCTGCTCCACCTTGGTCATCTGGATTATTTGAGTAAGGCAGCTGATCTGGGAGATATTCTGATTGTTGGCGTCAATACCGATGCTTCGGTAAGTCGGATTAAAGGACCTATGCGGCCATTAAACGATGAAAAAGGACGTGCCATGCTAATAGCATCATTGCATTTTGTGAGTGCTGTCGTACTTTTTGATGAGCCTACCCCATTCAATTTAATATCGCTTGTGCAGCCTGATGTACTTGTAAAAGGCAAAGATTACAAAGCTGAGGATATTGTCGGTTATGACATTGTTACTGCCAAAGGCGGCAGCGTTGAAACCATTGAACTTGTTGAAGGTTATTCCACTTCAGCAATTATAGATAAAATACTCAAATCAACTTGAGAAAAAGATTCTTCGAAGTTAAAGCATTTTGATCTATTGCGCTATTTTTCTGTTTGATTTTCCCACTTCTACCCTAGGGCTTGCTGAAAAAGTCCTAATATATTGTAATATTGGAAGTTAATTCAATAATAACTTGTTTATTGTGCAAGAATTTGGGAGATATTGGTTAAAAAACCTTGCATCAGATATTTCGGTGCGCTGCACCTTTAAACACACAACCGGACAAAATTCTACAAAGATTACCGGTGCGCTGCACCTCAAAACTGAGCCACAGAGTGGCGATAATATTTATAGGAGAACCAAATAGAATTGAAACAAGAGGTGCAGCGCACCGAAATATCAAAATTCTGAGTTTATCAGCAATCCCTACCCTACTCTCAAAACCAATCCTTTAAGATAAGCACCTTCAGGATGATAAATACTTACGGGATGGTCAGGCGGTTGCGAAAGATGATGAAGCAATTGTACTGAACGACCCGTTTCTATTGCTGCTGCCATAACAATACTTTGAAAAGATTGACGGTCAACGGCCTGAGAGCAACTAAAAGTAAACAACAATCCTCCCGGAGCTATTTTTCTTATTGCTTCAAAATTTATGTATTTGTAGCCTTGCAATCCTTTATGGCGGTTGTGGTGATTTTTCGCAAAAGCTGGCGGATCGAGCACAATCACATCAAAATCAGCGGGATTCATGATTTCGAGATACTTTTTCGTTTCAGCACAAACTGACTGATGTCTTGATTCAAATTCATTGAGTTGAATATTTCTATCGCACAATTCAATTGCTTTTTTTGAGCTGTCAACAGACACCACAAACTCAGCATCTCCTTTAAGTGCTGCGACAGAAAAACCACCGCTATAGCTAAATGTATTCAATACTTTTCGTCCGGCTGAATACTTCTTTAACATGGAACGGGCATCACGTTGATCAAGGAAAAAACCGGTTTTCTGTCCCCTCTCCCAGTCAACAAAGAAAGACAATCCATTCTCCAAAACGATATTATCGCCTGCCTCTCCAATGATATATTCGTTCAAACCGGCAGTTTTATCCATGCGTTCAAGCGCTTCTGCACTTTTGTCATAAACAGCTTTTATCTGACCCTGCATCAGTTCAACAATTGCGCTTGCAATAGCATTTCGATGCAGATACATGCCTGCAGACTGTGCTTGAAAGACAGCTGTTGTGCCATAAATATCAACAATCAGTCCGGGCAGTCCATCACCTTCCGAATGCACAAGTCTCCATGCTGTGGTTGATGCATTGTTTAAAAGGCCAAGCTGTTCCCGAAGTTTCAAAGCAACTGAAATTTTTCTTAACCAAAAGTTGTAATCAATTACTTCTTTGGAAAAGGATAGCATCTTAAGCGCTATATTACCTCCCTCATAAAAGGCAGTACCAAGCAATTGCTCCTGATGATCTAGCACAAAAACAATCTCGCCTGCACTGAGTTGTTTTGGTATTTGCTGAATGGCACCGGAGAAAATCCATGGATGGAAACGTTTTACTGCTTCATCTTTTCCCTTTTGAAGCTTTATTACGGGATAGCTGTTTTTATTTAACATAAAACAAAAGTACAGAGATTTGGCTTTGAGTTGAGATTCGAAAAATGCCCTTTATAAAAAATGACTGACTTTATTTCTAAGCCAGTCATTCTTCCTTCTTCCTTGCATCCTTTTCAATTGCGATAAATTTGCTCATCAAATTTTCCGTCTTCGCTCTCCTTTGCCCAAGGTGCGTTTTGTATTGCGCTTACAACCGCGATAATACCGATTATTGAAAAGGATACCAAAATCAATAAAGCGATCATGACAGCATGTTTTAGAACGTTGATCAACCAAATAGTGATTGACTTCTCAAAAGTACGTTTTTTGATGGACACACATCATAAAATACTGGCAATTTTTAATTAAATATTACTTAATTATTAACATTGATTGAAATAATTGGTTTATTGATTATAATTGATCATAAATCAAGACTGGATTGGTGAAATTCTATACAAAAACATCAGAAATGATTTACTTTTCAAGGATAAAATAAAAAGCAGCAGAAGCATCAATTGATAATTACATAGGATGCTTATATTTGCCAGCTAAAAACCTGATCGCGCAAATAATTGAACTATGGCACCAACCCGATTTGATCTGCAAAAGCGAAAATTCCTGTTTAGTGACACCCCTTTCATCAGTTTGATGAAAAAACGCATTTACCATGTACTGCTGGTCTCGTCAGTTTATGATGCTTTTATGCTTGAAGAGGATGGTCGTATTGATGAACAGATTTTCAATGAGTATGTTTCGCTCAACCTTCGCTATCCTCCTACTTTTATCCTTGTAAGTTCGGAAGAGGAGGCTTTTCAAACGCTTTCAGAGGAAAGTATTGATCTTGTTATCATTATGCTTAGCTCAAAAGAAAAACAAACATATGAGCTGGCAGAAAAAATAAAAACGCAATTTCAATTGATCCCAATTGTAGTGCTTGCACCGCTATCGCGCGAACTTTCACTGAAAATTGACCGAAAAGAGCTTAAATCTATCGACTATGTTTTCAATTGGTTGGGCAATGCAGATATTCTGCTTGCTATTATCAAACTGATTGAGGACAAAATGAATGCTGACCATGACATTGTTGATGTTGGGGTTCAATGCATCATTCTGGTTGAAGACTCGGTGCGTTTCTACAGCAGCTACCTGCCAAATATTTACAAAATTATCTTCAAGCAGTCGAAATCGTTCATGACCGAAGGGCTGAATGAGCATCAGAAAACCCTTCGTATGCGCGGCCGTCCAAAGATTTTGCTCGCTACAACCTATGAAGAAGCAATCAGTCTTTATAAAAAATACAAACAAAATCTTTTAGGGATAATATCGGATATTTCTTACGAACGTGAAGGAAAAACTGACAGGCAGGCAGGCATCAGGCTATGTCAGGTAGTGAAGAAAAATGATAAGTTCATGCCTTTGCTGCTCCAGTCTTCGGATTCAGAGAACGAAGAACTTGCCAAGCAGATTAAAGTTGGTTTCATCAACAAAAACTCAAAGTCACTCTCAATCGAACTCAGAAGGTTTATTAAAGAGTTTTTTGCCTTTGGAGATTTTGTTTTTAAAGATCCAAACACCAATATGGAGGTGATGCGCGCTGGTGATTTGAAAGCCATGCAAGAAAAAATATTTCAGGTTCCAAACGAATCATTGCAGTACCATATTGAACGTAATCACCTTTCTAAATGGCTAAGAGCAAGAGCGCTCTTTCCGCTCGCTGATCTTTTCAAAATGTTTGCTCCTGAAGACTTCAATGATTGTGACGATATAAAACGCTTTGTTTTTGATGCTATCGCCACATTCAGACTTAACAAAGCCAAAGGCGTTATTGCGGAGTTTAATCGTGAAAGTTTTGATGAATACCTGTCATTTACACGCATCGGACAAGGATCAATTGGCGGGAAGGCACGTGGGCTTGCATTTCTTGATTCGCTTATCAAACGCAATAATCTTCATGATAAATACGAGGGCGTTACCATCGGTATTCCTCGAACGGTTGTGCTTTGCACAGATGTTTTTGATGAGTTTATGGAAGAAAACAACCTTTATTCCATCGCCCTTTCCGATGACTATACTGATGAAGAAATCCTGCGCTATTTTGCTGAGGCAAGGTTGCCTTTCCGTATCCATGAAGATTTGTATACGCTTATTTCAGTCATTCGAAACCCTTTGGCAGTGCGCTCTTCAAGCATGCTCGAAGATTCACACTATCAGCCCTTTGCCGGAATTTACAGCACTTACATGATTCCAGTTGTGGAAAATGATGAACGTACAATGATTAAATTGTTAAGCAACGCAATAAAAAGCGTGTATGCTTCGGCCTTCTACAAAGACAGCAAAGCCTATATGATGGCTACTAAAAATGTTATCGATGAAGAAAAGATGGCTATCGTACTTCAGGAAGTTTGCGGAAAGACATACAATAAACGCCATTATCCAGCTATTTCAGGTGTTGCGCGTTCAATAAATTTTTACCCGATCGGGCCTGAAAAACCTGAAGACGGTATTGCCAACATTGCACTTGGTTTGGGCAAGCATATCGTTGACGGAGGACAAACACTTAGGTTTTCGCCAAAATTTCCTCAAAAAGTATTGCAGACAAGTATGCCTGATTTGGCTTTGCGGGAAACCCAGAAACAGTTTTTTGCACTTAATCTTGATCCTGAAAGCTTCAAAATATCAACAGATGAGGCTGCCAATCTTTTACAATTAAGGATTACTGATGCGGATAAAGATGGTGTTTTAAAACTTGTTTGCTCCACTTATGACTATCATGCCAATATTCTGCGTGATGGATACCATGATGATGGCAAGAAACTGATCACTTTCGCCAATATACTAAAATACAATACATTCCCAATTTCTGATATTTTGACCAATGTCCTCCATGTAGGTCAGAAAGAAATGGGCAAACCAATTGAAATTGAATTTGCTATTGAACTCAATAAACCAATTGGTGTGCAAAAAATGTTCTATGTTTTACAAATTAGGCCAATTGTTGACATCGATGAAACCATTGAACTGAATCTTGACAGTGTTCCTGTTGAATCGACAATAATCAAAGCAGAACATACACTAGGAAATGGCATCATCAATAATATTTATGATTTTGTGTATGTAAAACCATCTGCTTTTGACCCCTCGCGCACACGTGACATTGCGACTTTGGTCGGTCAGATCAATGAGGGATTTTTGCATGAAGGGAAAAATTATATCCTGATCGGTCCGGGCCGTTGGGGGTCGAGCGATCCCTGGTTAGGCATTCCTGTTAAATGGCCACAGATTTCTGCAGCCCGCGTCATTATTGAGTCTGGGTTAGGTCATTATCGAATTGATCCAAGTCAGGGAACGCATTTCTTCCAGAATCTTACCTCCTTTGGTGTTGGGTATTTTACAATCAATCCATTCATAAATGATGGTTTTTACGATATAAATTACCTGGATGCCCAACCTGCCTTTTTTGAAAACGAATTTGTCAGGCACATTCGTTTTGATCAGCCATTAACAATTGCGATAGACGGAAAGCAGAATAAAGGTGTTATTTTCAGAGAAGGTGTTGTTTTTAAACCTGAAAGAAACGGGAAAAAGAGCCTTTCTTAAATAATTCTTTCTAAGGCCTAAAATTGTTGTTTTTAAAATTTACAACATCAATAATCAGCCTATCTGACTCCAGTCGTAGCTGCGCTTGTAAATTTTTTCGAAATGTAATTTTGTTCTGAAATGTTCGGGCAAGGCTAGGCGGTTGTCTTTTTCAAGCAAATCGACAACAATATTTCTGATATGCCGGATAACTTTCTCATCTGTTGCAAGGTTACCAAGTTTGAATTCAATCAGTCCAGACTGCCGCGTTCCCTGTGTTTCTCCCGGCCCACGCAGTTGAAGGTCTGTTTCGGCAATTTTGAAGCCATCGTTGGTGCTGATCATGGTGTGCATCCTTTTTCGACCGTCAGCTGTTAATTTAAAGTCAGTCATCAAAATGCAATAAGATTGGTCAGCACCTCTGCCAACCCTTCCACGTAGCTGATGAAGTTGAGATAACCCAAAACGGTCGGCATGCTCGATCACCATCACAGAAGCATTTGGTATATTTACCCCAACCTCAATCACAGTTGTGGCTACCATAATATGCGCTTGTTTTTTAATAAATCGTTGCATTTCAAACTCCTTGTCTTCGGCTTTCATTTGTCCATGGACCACACAAATACGGTATTCCGGCTCTGGAAAATCACGCAGAAGGCCCTCATAACCCTGCTGTAATGCAATCAGATCAATCTTCTCCGATTCTTTAATCAAAGGATAAACAATATATATCTGTCGACCCAAAGCGATTTGATTCTTCAAAAAACCAATTAACTTCAGCCTTTGGGAGTGATACAAATGAGAAGTCTGCACAGCTTTTCTCCCCGGAGGCATTTCATCGATTTGTGAATAATCAAGATCTCCGTACTGTGTCATGGCCAAAGTGCGTGGAATTGGGGTAGCCGTCATCACCAGCATATGTGGAGGCACTTCAGATTTTTCATAAAGGCGCGCTCGCTGAGCTACACCAAAACGATGTTGCTCATCAATAATAACAAGGCCTAAATTCTTGAAAACAACAGTATCTTCAATAAGGGCGTGTGTTCCGATGAGTATATGCAACTGCCCGTCTGTAAGACTGGCATGAATTTTCTTTCTTATACTTGTTTTTGTAGATCCTGTAAGTAAATCAACGGAAATAGGCATTCCATACAGCATTTCGGAAAGTGAATGAAAGTGTTGAGTAGCCAAAATCTCAGTAGGAGCCATCAACGCAGCCTGAAAACCGTTGTCGAGTGCCAGCAGCATAATCATTAACGCCACAATAGTTTTTCCGCTTCCTACATCACCTTGTAATAAACGGTTCATCTGTTTTCCAGAAGCCAGATCGGCTCTGATTTCTTTGATAACCCGTTTTTGAGCTCCTGTTAATGGGAAAGGCAGATGTTGAAAGAAAAAGTTGTTAAAATAATCCCCAACTTTAGAAAAAACATGACCTTTTATGACATGTTCCCTTTTAAGCTTGTTTCGAAGCATTTGAAGCTGAAAGAAAAAATACTCTTCAAAACGCAATCGCTGATTGGCTTTTCTAAGCATTTCGGTGTTGGATGGAAGATGTATTTGAAAGAAGGCCTCCTCTCTGGAAATCATTTTTTCAGATTGTAAAATCCATTCAGGCAGAACCTCAGTCAAAAGGCCTGTTATTTGCATGAGAATACTTTTAATAAGCCGGGCAATCTGTTTTGTACCCAACCCATTATTCTTCATTGATTCGGTGGTGTTGTATACACCCTGAAGGCTCTCCCCTAACGTAAAATCCTGTGGATCGTAATCTTCTATGTCTGGATGAACAAAATTAAACTGATTATTAAATACGGAGGCCTTTCCGAAAATCACATATTTCTTTCCTGTTTCAAAGCGTGTCTTCACCCAGCTCAGCCCTCTGAACCAAACCAATTCGATTGTTCCGGAATCGTCCCGAAATTCAGCAGTGACACGGGTTGCACGCGGCGTTCCATGCGACTTGAGATTTGAAACAGTACCTACAAGTTGATAATACACTGTTTCATCAGTAATCTCGCTGACTTTAAAAATTTTGCTTTTATCAACATATCTGAAAGGAAAGCAGTTGATGAGATCATCAAAGCTTATTACACCCAATTCTTTGTTAAGAATTGCGGCTTTCTTAGGGCCTACACCCTTTAGAAATTCTATTTTTTTTTCGAGTATATTAACCACTTTGATCTGTTGGTCCGAATGCGTTGCTAAGATAATAAGCTTTGCCTAATTACGATGTAAGGAACATACTAAACATTGGTTAGTTGCTCAAAAAAAACTCCGCAGGATAATTTGCGGAGTTTATTCTAAAATTTCATCGTCTTTTAATACTGCCAAAGGTCATGTTCAAAGTTGAAAATATCCATTTTCACCCTTTCAGCTTCAAGCAACGCATCGAGGCCAGTAGCATATTTATTGATTTGCCTGTCATAAACATTTTCTTCCTTGTAAATGTAACTGTCAAACATCCTTTTCAGGAAAACCTCGTCATAGGTTCGTTTTTCAGCAGAATTATGTCTGTTAAATACTTCTGCCTGAGCGAAAACTTTTCTGGCCTGATCGTAAGAAACCCAGAAAAGAGGCTGTGAATACTCTTTGCCTTCACGTTCGACCATCATTACCGGACAAATAGAGATTATTCGAACCATCAATTGTGAACGTTGCTTATCGAAATACCAGTCTTCCTTAACACGCAAACGCATGACTCTTGTAGGATCAAACTGTCTGATAATAACAGTATCGTATTCCTCGTAAGGCGGATAAGGCCGCTTTTCGGTTACTCTTGAGGTATCAGAAAGTTTGGCTATTATTTCGTTATAGGTAACAGGAATCAACAATTCATCTGTATTGCTGAGGTCATAAGCCCTGAATTGACGCTCTTTTAATCCATCCATCAAAACATTGATGAAGCTTCTCCAGTTATTGTGCGATTCAACAGGAAAGTAGAAAGGTTGATTCATTTTCTGACGAAAATCGATTTCACGCCAAACCCTTTTTGACCACATTACATCGGCCTGACGAATGGCAGGAAGCGGTATAGGATCTTTGTCGAGCATGCTGTTTGTAGCAAACAAACCATCAACCGGTTTTTCATCTAGTATCTGTGCTGAAAGCGTGAAAGAGGTTCCCAGAAGAAGGAAGATCACCAACACACTTAAAATATTATTTTTCATAGTTTTCAGATTGAGTGAATAGCTAATTGATTTCAAGATTCACCGGATTCAATGTCCGCATTGTTCCATCCGGACCTTTTGCCTGAATTCTTTCAAAATACAGACGTTGGCCGCGGCTGGCATTATTTATGTAATTTTTTACAGCATCATTGAAAATATTTCCCCTAACAGTACCCGTAGTCTGTAATTCAGTTCCACGGTAGGTTATTAATTGATAGGAAACGATCTCAAAATGATAATCGCTAAAATCAAAATCGATCAATGTTGGAATTATGGCTCCTGCTGCCAAAAGACGATTTTTATCCACATTTCCATCGGTTATGCCAGCTATTGTTGCAACCGGATTTGGCACCTGTTTAATGCGAAACTCAAAACTTCCCAATGGCAAGCTCTTTCCGTCTACATTTGCTGAAGCGCTGATGGTCGTTGTTCTTTCTCCGGCTGGAACTTCAACATCCCAGTTTCCATTGGGAGATTTGGTAATCTTACCTTTAGAAATCGAAGTTGTGATTTGTTCCATTGGTATTCCGGGAGAGGATATTGAAACAGGATTTTTAAGCCCGGCATAAAGAATGTTCATTTTTAAGGGCGCTACCGTTAAGGAAGGAGGCGCCACGATATAATCGGCCGAAAAAGGATAGCGTGCAATTTCCATAGTTACCGGGTCGAGCATTTCGATGATACCGGCATACTTTTGAGGTCCGATATTTTGGGCAGGGAATTGCAATTTTACAACTCCGTTCTGGCTTTTAAAAATCTGTGAACTTCCAATGTTGGCTTCAGTTATGCGATCAGATCCACGCAACACTCTGACTTCAGATTGTGTTTTTGAGTCGAAGGCGGCAACGAGCACCTCAGCTTCATAATTTTGTCCTGCCAAAATATAGGTTGACCTTGGAATCACTTTAGCCGAAACATTATCAAACTTAAAGTCCTTTTCGGAAATGTTTGCATAAAGTCTGTTGATAGCATCAAACTCTGCGCTCTGAACCTCGGCAATTATTTTATTCAAAATTGTTACGTTAGCGGCAAGAATGGTATGATAAAAATTGTAGTATTGCCAGTCTTGGGTTGTGCCGCTTGCATCACGAAAAACACCATCTGTAACCAATCCGATTTTGTCAGCATATTGCTGTCCTATGACACCTAAAACAAAGCTACGGTAATCAGTCATTTTCTCAGCTAGTTCGTATGCTCTACCATTCTTATTCTGACCGATCATGAGATTAGTCGGAACATCAAATTTATCACGTGATGGAACATCCGATAAATTTAGAAATGGTTTATCCCGCATCTGGCCGGGATTAAACGGGTCGGGAGCCTGATCAATTCTATAAAATTTAGTTAATGCTTCTTCACGTGTAACCTTCTCAGAACCGGAAACTACTTCAAGTTTTAACTCTTCTATATAATTAACAAGTTCATTTGACCTTTTTCTGACTTCTTGTGCATTGGACCAATATTCTTCAACCTTTCCAGGGTTTAGATTATACTGTCCTTCAAACTTCGCGTATTCGCTAGTGATTTTAGTCGCAAAACTTTCATTTGTGCTTACCATACTTTCGTTTACAACGAGGAAAGCATCAAGAATGTCTTTTGATACATTAAGTGCCAGCAAGGCAGTAAGGACCAGGTATAACATACCGATCATCTTTTGCCTTGGGGTTTCTTTAAATCCTGCCATGTGCTATTTTTCTTTCTTCGTTAGCGTTTAAGCAGTTAAGCTTTTACATTCATTGCCGAAAGCATATTTCCATACACCTTATTGAGTGCTCCGATGCGATTGTTAAGCTCCGTAATCTGTTGATTCAATTGTGAGGTGTTTGATGCTGTCTGATTCACTTTATCAAGGTAATCAGTCATCGTTTTATACATACGTTCAGCAGTTTCAGCAGCTTTGCCTGAACCACTCAATTGAATTTCGTATACACTGTTTAATGCGGCCATATTTTTCGCAATCAACTGAAGCTGCTTATTGTATGCCTCACCATCAACAGCACCAAAATCCAATGAGTCAACTGATTGCTTAATGAGATTGGCTGAACGGTTGTATGTTTCTGCCAATTGCTTGGCTGATTGAGCTGCAACTTTTACAGTATTTGACAATTCTTCGGTTGACTGAACTTCAGTTTTAATAATATCAGCTGCTTGTACATAGGCGTTGCTTAATCGGGCAGCACTGTCAGAAGCTGATTTCATATTTTGAATGTAGTCCACTGATGCTGTTGCATCTTTGCTTAAAACCTCTGAAGCCTTTTTGTAATTTCCTGAAAGTTCTGACGCTGATTTGGTTGCTGATTTAATGCTGTCAACATATTCGTTGGTAGCAACCACAGCGCTGGAAATCTGACCCATCTGTCCGGCACTTTCGCTAAGTTTCCTCAGACCCTGACCTAATCTTTCCAAAGTGTCCTTTTCGATATTGGCATCTTTGAACATTTCGTCGAGTTTTTGAGTTGCTGTCTTTTTATCGTTTAGTTCTCTTTCCACAGGAGAGGAACCACTGTACATTCCACCAAGCTGTGGATAAACCAAACTCCAGTCAGGTTCTACGTGAGGTGGCTCGAAAGCAGAAAAGAAGAAAATAACTGCTTCTGTTGCAAGACCAATCAATAGCAACTCATTGGCATAATTATAATGATTGATTTTAAACAATGCACCTATAATTACTACTGCTGCGCCAATACCATAGAGCTTCGACATGAAGTTCTTGTACTTTTTACTTCTGAAAATCCGGTTGAAATCCATTTTGATTATGCTAATTGAATGATGATTTTTATTAATTTATCTATAAACTCTTGATGCCTTGAGAGGATTATCTCCCTGATTACGACCTAAGAACGGCTGAATTGTTCTGAAGCCAATATAGCTTTTTGCTGTATCCTGATACTCATATGATCTGGAGGTTACTTGCAGGTAATAGGCAATATCTTTCCATGAACCACCGCGGATTACTTTTCTTTTCATTACTGGAGGGTCATTTTCAGCTGCGTTGTATGTATAATTTGGATTCATGTCCCAAGTCAGGTTATAAGAAGCAGCGTCAAAAGCACTGTTTGTCCATTCAGCCACATTTCCGGCCATGTCATACAATCCAAAATCGTTGGGTGGATAATGTGCAACAATCACTGTGCGCAAACCACCATCAGCGATGTAGTTTCCACGAAGTGGTTTGAAGTTAGCCAAAAAACATCCCTGATCGTTTCTTGTGTATGGACCTCCCCATGGATAAGGGTTAAGGTGATTACCTCCGCTGGCAGCCCATTCCCATTCGGCTTCTGTTGGCAAACGGAACTCTGCCAGAGAAACTTCTCCTTTTTTAGACAATAGAAATGTGTTCAGTTTTTCGGTTCTCCAAACACAGAAAGCTCTGGCTTGTTGCCAGTTTACACCAACTACAGGATAATGATCGTAAGCAGGATGCCAGAAATATTTTTCTGTGAGAGGGTCATTAAATGAATATGAGTAATCGTGAATCCAAGCGAGGGTATCAGGATATACGTTGATCATTTCCTGACGCACATAAACTGAGCGATTTGTCAAACCCTGTGGTCTGTTTGCAAGTCCGGCATTGCGATAATCATAATTGCCGTTCTCATTAAACTCCTTTTTAGCTGCTGCATGCAAATCAACCCAATAGTAAGCATAATTGAGTTTACGTGTATCAATTTCCTTACGGCGGAAATAGCGCTCCATATCAGGAAGATACATATCTTCCAAAGCGTCCCTGATATCCTGATCCTTACTATTCCAATCAATTGCAGGTTTCCAGTTGAGGTGTGGCGGATCGTACTCTTCTCCTGTTTTTGGGTTTTCAGAGATCAGATATTTTTCGGGATCAACTTCGCCTAAGAATGTACGGGCGATAGAATCGCGCACATAATAAACGAACTCTCTGTATTCATTGTTGGTAATTTCCGTCTCATCCATAAAAAATGAAGAAACAGAGATCGTTTTGGGCTGATTCAACTGACCGAATGTGATGTCTTCACCTCCGGCACCCATTGTAAAACTTCCCTGGGGAATAAAAACCATGCCATATGGGTCGGGTTGATAAAAAGCTTTTGACTTTTGCCGAACACCAACCAGCTCTCCCTGACTGGTTTTCCCGCAACTTGCCAGTATCAGCAGCGCTGATGCATAGAACAGTAAATGCTTCATTTGGATAATGCTATATGTTGTCAACTGTTTGTTCTTTTTACTGAAAATATTTCTCAATTGCTTCATTTTTGTGCCCTGATTCTAAATCGCATTACAAATATCTTGTGTTTCGATAGGTTCTTATTGACTTATCTGCTTTAATCTTAAAACAATAGCCCAGACTAATTTCATGAGAACCTGGTACGCCAAGTCTCATTGTATTAACATCATAGGCATAACCAATCCTTAAATCCAATACAGTCATTCCTACCATCAGGCCGATTGATTCCTGTAACCTGTAATTAACGCCACCCCAGAACTGATTATTGTATACAATGTTTCCAGACATGTTTATTTGTGTTGATGAAAAATTACTTACAACACTTATGGCAGGATGAAATTCATATGCAGCATTCCAAGGAGCTACAAACTGATATCCACCTACTAAATATACTGTGCGATCACCAACGAAGCTGCTACTTGAATTATCGGTAAGTGCCTTACCTTTCGATTCCAAAGCACTTGTCATAGAGACACCTAAGTAATAAACATCCGGGATGTGCAAAAATAATCCAAAGTTTACATCAAATAACATATCACTTTGTTCGCCAGTGGCAAGAATGGGATCACCACTTGCATGTGGCTTGAATTTAGAAAAATCTACTGAACGGTTAAGGAAGTTAGCCGCAGTGCCTATCCCTAAGGTGGCTGAACCCAGATCGAGATGATACGAATAGCCCAGTTGAACGCCAACATTGCTTTCAAATCCAAGTTTATCCTGAATTACACTAAGTCCAAGACCCCCTTTTAATTTCCGCATTGGTGTATCACCTGTGACCAAAAAAGTTTCAGGAGCAACTTTATTGCCCTCCATATCTTTAAAACCAGCCCATTGCTGACGAACAATACCATTGATGCAAATGCCCTCGCTAAGGCCTGCAAAACCAGGATTTGTGAATGCATGCGTATAGGAATGATGCGTAAAAGACGGAGCTTGTTGCGCTAATCCTACCAAAGAAGAAGCAAGCAATGGAAAAATAAAAAATAAATGTCTGAAAATCAATTTCATCCGAAAATCTTCTTGTCTTATTTCAAGTCGGCTAAAATAGTATTTTTTAGGCAATTGAAACCCGTTATTTGAATAATTGATGTTTGTTTTTCTTTGCAAAACTGCTTTTTTATCAATATTCCTTCATAAACATGTCTTTACACTATTTATTGTGTGTTTCAACCATTGAAAATGATTTTTATTTAGAGTCTGTGGAAAACCAACTCGTTGAAAATCTGCCAAATTCGTTAAATACATTGTGAATATTTTCACAAAATGAACACCAGGATTTAAAGAATTGAACTTTACTCCATGATTAAACGCAGTAATCTGCGTATTTTTGCCGCTGATTTTCACAACTTAAATATACATATATGTCTTTTATTCAAAAGGATAAGGTTTTTTCGAAACGTTGGTTTATAAATTATAGTCTGATTCTGGTTGGTTCTTTTATTCTGGCATCAGGTTTTGTTTTATTCATCACTCCTTATAAAATCGTCCCGGGAGGGGTTTATGGCATTGCCATTGTGATGCATTATATTTTTAATTTTCCTGTTGGTATGACTGCTCTCACGATGGACATACCGCTTACGATCATTGGGATTAGAATTTTAGGGCCGCGCTTTGGATATAAAACTGTCGTTGGATTTTTGCTCACAGCATTTTTTGTAGATGGATTGAGTTATTTATATGGTGATCAGCCTCTTGTAGAAAATGAACCGCTGCTTTCATCCATTTTTGGTGGTGTTTTTCTTGGTATAGGACTTGGACTTATATTTAAATCCAAAGCTACTTCAGGAGGAACAGATATTGTTGCAATGATCATCAGCAAACACACAAAGATGCCAGTAGGTCAGCTACTTATTTATGTTGATTCTGTGGTAGTACTTTTAGGTTTGGCAGTGTTTCAGGACTGGCGCATTCCGCTTTATTCACTTATTGTAATTTTTATTACCGGCAAAGTAATTGACACGATCCTTCAAGGAGTAAATTACGATAAAACACTGTTCATAATCTCAGAAAAACATGATGAAATAAGAGATAAAATTATCAATGACCTCAACAGGGGCGGCACTTTTCTGCAAGGTAAAGGCATGTATAACGGCTCCGACAAGACAGTTATTTTTACAGTGGTCAACCGACGCGAAATGGCAATACTTCAGGAATTTATACACGAAATTGATCCTTTTGCCTTTGTAACGGTCATCAATGCCAACGAAATACTTGGTGAGGGTTTCAAATCATTGAGCGATAAAGTAAGCAGTTAAGATGGGATTCATTGTAAAATATCAACCTTTTTCGTTTGGCTGGTTTAAAGCATACGCCTTGATTATCTCAGGCGCTTTTATCATTGCTGCCGGATACGTTCTTTTTATTACACCCCACAAAATTGTGCCCGGAGGCGTTTACGGAATTTCAATTGTACTTCATCACACATTTGGAACTCCTGTGGGACTCACTGCACTTATTTTTAACATTCCCCTCACCTTAATCGGCATCAAGGTTTTAGGACCAAGATTTGGCATTAAAACATTCACGGGTTTTGTTTTAACATCTGTTTTTATGGACGGACTGACCTATTTTTATGGCTCCGAACCTTTAATTGCAGACGATTTATTGCTTTCATCACTTTATGGCGGTGCAGTGATCGGACTTGGTGTCGGGTTTCTTTTCAAAGCGAAAGCCAGTTGCGGAGGCACAGATGTTATGGCCATGATGCTTGGGAAATGGACAAAACGGCCGCTAGGGCAACTGATGATGTCCGTAGATGCAGTAATTGTCGTTTTAGGATCGCTTGTGTTTGGCAATTGGGCAATTCCGCTTTATTCACTTATTGCCATTTTTTTGATGGGAAAAGTCATCGATACATTTCTGCAGGGTTTATCCTACGACAAGGTAGCATTAATTGTATCGGATGAGTATGAAAAAATTGGTCAAAAAATCACAAGAGACCTTAACAGAGGAGGAACTTTTATGCCGGCTAAAGGAATGTATGCCAACAACCCTCGCACCATGATTTATGTTGTTTTAAACAGACGTGAGCTGGCAATCCTTGAAGAATATATCCAGGGTGTTGATCCTAAAGCTTTTGTTACAGTGCTCAACGCAGATGAAATACTTGGACAGGGCTTCAGGTCACTAAAAGAAAAAATTGAAAGTTAAGGCAACCCTTTTCAATAAATAATTTACAGTCGGCTGATCTTGAACAGTTTGAAACCAAGTTTTGATCCTTTTGATGCAATCACATTGATAGCCCAGCAAAATGTTATCTGAATAGCTTCACAATATCGTTGCCATTGGCAAAAAGCATCAGCGCAAGAAGCAGCACCATTCCAATAATTTGTGCTACCTCCATGAATTTGTCGCTTGGCTTACGTCGGGCTACAATTTCGTAAAAAAGAAACGTAACATGTCCGCCATCAAGAGCAGGGATGGGGAGTAAATTTAGTACGCCCAGCATAATTGAAAGAAAAGCTGTCAGACGCCAGAAGCTTTCCCAATGAAATTCGGCCGGAAAAATACTTCCGATGGTAATAAAACCGCCAACACTTTCATAAGCTTTTACTTCGGGAGAAAAAAGCAGCTTAAGTTGCTTCAGATATCCCCCGATACCATCAACAGTTTTTGACATTCCGGCTGGAATTGCCTGAAAAAAGTTGAATTCTTTTTGGTTCAATGCGAAAAAAGAATCAAAATCCTGACGTGGGAAAACACCAATAAGGCCTGATTCAGGCACTGAAACAGCAATATCAAGTGTATCAGCACCACGGATAACATTTATGACTGCATCCTGATTTTTATGCTGCTGAATGCTTTCCCTGAATTCCTGAAAATACTTTATTACCTCACCGTTGATGCCTAAAATACTATCCCCTACCTGAATTCCTGCATCACGGGCCACTGAAGATTCGGGAAATGCTTCAGCGATAAAAGGCACGCGCACTGTAAGAAATAAGGGCGACTGATGCTTCACAAGCTTGCCCAACGAGCCCTCTGGAAGAACAACATCGATTTCCTTTTTATCACGTTCAACACGAATTATTTTTGCTTCTTCAAGGATAATTGTGATTGGAATTTTATTGAAATCATCCACATATTTGCCATCAATAGCCAAAATCCTGTCGCCATTTTGCAAGCCAAATTCCTTTGCAAGTGAATCGACCGAGATGCCATATTTATTTGCTTCTGAAGTTGGAAGATACTTTTCACCATAAACAGTAAGCATCACAATATAAATCATGAATGCCAGAACAACATTCATTATTACGCCACCCAACATAATTATTAAACGCTGCCATGCTGGCTTTGATCTGAATTCCCAATCCTGAGGCGGCAATTTCATGGCTTCTTTATCAAGCGACTCGTCAATCATGCCAGCAATTTTGACATATCCACCCAAAGGAAGCCAGCCCATTCCGTACTCTGTTCCCTTGTAGGTAAACTTAAAAATCGAAAACCACGGATTAAAGAAAAGATAAAACTTTTCAACTCTTGTTTTAAAAATTTTAGCTGCAGCAAAGTGCCCAAACTCGTGAACAATTACCAGTATTGACAGGCTTAAAAGCAGTTGAAGTATTTTGATTGTAATTTCCATCTTTTTTTATCGGGCTTGATTTTAAGGGAGTAAGGATCTTTTGGAACTTCTTTTCACCTTTTACATAATGTGTTTGATGTGTTATTTTGCGGCTGCAAGATTACAAATTTTTCGTGTTGCTTGCTCTAATCATTTGTCAAATAGTGTTAAAGACCGCCAATTCTGGATGACTTTGGGCATCATCCTATCAAAATGCAATGAACTCTTCAGGGTTCACAGGGGTGGTATTATGCCAAAGTTCAAAATGAAGATGCGGACCTGTCGAGAGCTCCCCCGACTCACCGATAATGGCTACAGGCTCTCCGGCTCTTACAAAATCGCCCTCCCTTTTCAATAAAACCGAATTGTGCTTATAGACGGAGAAAAAATTCCCGGCATGCTGTATTCCGATTACATAACCTTTGTCTAAAGTCCAGTCAGCATAAACAACAGTGCCCTCAAGAGTTGCTTTGATAGCTTCATTAGTGCGCGCAACAATATCAACGCCAAAATGTTTCTGCACCGGATCAAAACGGTTGGTAATGGTTCCTTTCAGGGGCAGGAAAAAACTTGAAACTGCAATGGCACGTCTTCTTGCTTCTGGAATTAATCCAGGATCTGTGATAAGGTTGTAACGCTCAAGATTCTCAAATTCCAGCCGCAAAAGACTGTCTTCAGCAGACCGTTTCCAGCGCAAAGAGTCGGTTCTTGGACCTGAAATCATTTGACTTTGCTTCACAGCATTGATGCTGTCATCTGCAAAATCATATCCTTCCACAATGCGCTTTATGTTGCTGAAATATAACTGTTTTTGGGCAAAAACTTGTTCAAGAGAGTCCGCTGTCAGTTCAAGGTTGTATACCTTTCTGTTGAGATTTACATCAGTGTATCCAGGAATGTACTCTCTTAAAGAAGTAAAAGCAATGATATAACCTGTAATAACAATCAGAAAAACACTCAAACTTACCACGGCAACAAAAACATTGAGCCTGCTAAGTCTGAAACTGATTTTTTCTTCAAAAGTTTCGTCGTGAAAAATTACCAGACGATATTTATCTCTGAATTTTTGATACCATTTCTCCTTTTTATTCTTCATTTGAGTTCTATTGTGTCAGGCAATCTTTCTGTGATAAAAACTAGAACGGAGGCTGAAACGAAATAAAGCAGTCAATAGTATAAAATATTTTCAATTGCTGTCCTAAAATTATGTGCATTTTCCAGCAAAAAAAATGAATGATTTATACTACTTCCTTCTGTAAATTTCTTCATCCAATCCTTATAAACAGATTTACAAAATTAGAAAAAATACCGAATGTTGAACTTGTACAATCCTGATGCCAATGGTTTGAATTGCTCAGTTGTCAGGTTTTACAGAAGAATTTCTGCAGTTTGCCTTAATTGATTCACATAAGGTTGCATTAATTTTCTTCAAAATAGACTACTTTTGTCGTTCAGGCTAAAGCAAACAAAGCTTGTAAGCCATAAAATAATTGCTTAATTTTAGAGTTATTCAAGCAAAACCGGATGAACTTGCATTTTGTGAAGAAGTATTTTATTTTGGCATTACTGGCCACATCAGCGATTTTGCTGCTTGAAGGATGTTCCACTAAAAAAAACACCTGGTCCAGGCGCACCTACCATAATCTGACAAGCCGCTACAATGTCTATTGGAATGGTAACGAAAGTTTGAAAACCGGAGTCACTGACCTGAGAAAATCTGTTGTTGACGATTACTCACAAATTTTGCGTGTTTTTAATTACGGCACCAAAAGCGATGCCCTCAAGCTGAATGCATCGATGGAAAGAACGCTTGAAAAAGGTGCAATTGGTGTGCAAAAACACTCAATGTATTTCCGTGGACGTGAGCTAGTCAGATGGATCGACGACAGCTATCTGATGATGGGAAAGGCTCATTTCTATAAGCAGGATTATATCAGTGCACGCCGAACATTCGAGTTTGTAGGGAAACAATACAGTTACAATGATATCACCAATACTGCTGATTTATGGCTTGCCCGAACCTATATTCAACTGGAGCAGTATGAAAAAGCACTCCCTCTGCTGGAATCTCTTCAGGCAAAACGCAGAGATCTGATCTTGCCTGCAGAGGTTATTCAGAATCTTTCGCTTGTTTTAGCCGATTATCATATCGTAAGGGGCAATTTTCAAAATGCTATGCCTCATTTGGAAAGGGGAATCAAAGAAACCCGGAACAAGCACGACAAAACAAGAGCTATATTCATTTTAGCACAGATTCATCAGCAAAATGGCAACAGCGTAGAAGCAATAAAATATTATACACAGGTTGTAAAAAGTAGTGCTTCATATGACATGGCTTTCGAAGCAAGAATAAACATGGCAAGGGCTTACGACTCAAGTACAGGTGATAGCAAACAGATCATCAAAGTCCTTCAGAAAATGCTTAACGACAGCAAAAACATTGATTATCTGGATAAAATTTATTTTGCCCTGGCCGAAATAGCCCTGGAAGATAAAGATGAAGATCTTGCAATGGAATATTTGCGTAAATCAGTTGCATCAAGTACCAAAAACAAGTTGCAACAAGCTTTTTCATCGCTTAAAATTGCTGCAATGCTTTTTGAAAGAAGTGAATATGTGCCTTCTCAGGCTTATTACGACACTGCAGTTAGTGCGCTGCCGAGAGAATATCCCGGCTACGACAGTATTCGCAACAAAGCTACGATTCTGACCGATCTCGTTTTTAGCCTCAACACAGTTCAGTTACAAGACAGTTTGCTGAAACTTGCTTATATGGATTCAACAAGCCGTAACGCAATTATCGATGGTATTATTAAAAAAATTATTGAAGAGGAGCGCAAAAGAGAAGAGGAAGAGCGTGAGATGGAACGGAATGTTATGATGGCAAACCAGTTTGGCGACAGAGGTGCAAATCTTGATCAGTCGAAAGAATGGTATTTCTACAACCCAAACACGCTTGGATTTGGTTATACCGAGTTTTTAAGAAAATGGGGGAGACGAAAGCTTGAAGACAACTGGAGGATCAGCGATAAACAAAGTATTTCCTTTGAAACAATAGAAAGTATAGCTTTAGATGGAAAAGCCGGCGGCCCGGCTGCAGGTGATTCGGCAGCTGTTGTTTATACCGAAAAAGACAAAGGCTATTACTTGCAGGATATACCTTTGACAGAAGAAAGTCAGGAAGCAGCGCTGTTTATGATTGAGGAAGCACTTAATAACCTTGGTTATATTTATAAGGAGCGCCTTGAGGATTACCCCCGTTCACAAGAGGCTTATGCTGAACTTTTAAGGCGTTTTCCAGAAAGTGAGTTCAGGCTTCAGGCCTGGTATGCGCTTTATAAAATGCTGATGGACCAGCAAAAAGAAGGTACTGCAAGTCAATACCGGCAACTTATTTTAGAAAATTATCCTAACACTGATTATGCACGTGTTTTGGAAGATCCCGATTACTTCATCAAGAAAGCGGCTGTAGCTGGCGAATCACTTAGTTTTTATGAACAAACTATGGATGCCTATCGCAATGAGGAGTACTTTCGTGTATTTCTCAACTCAAACAGGGCACGCACTTTGTATGCGAATGATGTGGATCTGATGCCAAGATTTGATTTTTTAAGAGCCGTTGCAAAAGGCCGTCTCGAAATCGTTGATTCGATGGCAGTAGCATTGAGCGAACTCGTAAAAACATATCCTGAAAGTGACGTAGCACCTCTCGCTGCCTCAATTCTGAGAAACATGAATAAAGAGTTCAACATGAACATTGAAATTCCGGAAATACCGGGTGATACAGCGGCTGAGCCAGAAACAGTATCTCCATATATTTTTGAGAAAGGAGCCAAACATCTTGTCATGATCATTGCTTCCAACGAAAAAGTCAGGACAGATCCTTTGCGGGTAAGGCTTTCCGACTTCAATGAAAGAAGTTTTAAAAGCGCTCAACTTATGGTAAAAAGTTTGGTGCTCGATGAACAGCGAATGCTTGTGACCATTGGCAATTTTAATAGTTCATCAGACGCTGACGACTATAGGATGGCTGTAACAGAGTCAGAGTATGTTTTTGGCGGCATCAATGCAGCTGATTTTAAAGTATATCCCGTTTCACTCACAAATTATCCCGTATTTTACAGGATTAAAGACACTTCAGAATATGAAAAGTTCTGGTTGAAATTCTATCAAAAGTGATAACTAAAACTCAAAGACATTGAAAAAATTTACATCCATGGGAAACGAATCCACAGCCCGAAACATCATTGGACAAGGTACAACGATTAATGGTGATGTAGAATTGAACGGCGACTTCAGAATTGACGGGAAACTTATTGGTTCAATCGTATCCTTAGGGAGAATTGTAATTGGACCATCCGGAGTTGTTGAAGGCAATGTGACATGTCAGAATGCTGACATTTCAGGCAGATTAAAAGGCAAACTCATTACCCAAGACTTATCTTCTTTTAAATCCACAGCAGATTTTGATGGCGAATTAAATACTGCAAGGATTGCCATTGAAGTAGGCGCACGTTTCAACGGAAAATGCGAGATGAAAGAAGCCGTTTCCAAAGCTGATGAAAGAATCAAATGATGATTTAAAGAAAAAAACTGCCGGTATCATGAATGCCTATGCGAAGTACTCTTCCATGGCATTTCAGATGATATTCATTATTCTGGCCGGAGTTTATGGTGGCATCTTGCTCGACAAACTGACCGGTTGGCAGTTTCCTGTATTTAAACTTTCACTTAGTTTGATCTCGGTAATTCTTGCAGTATACTATTCTATCAAAGATTTTTTGAAGAAATCCTGAAACTATGACAAAATTTAAGCAATTCATTAAAAAACTGGCTTTCATCACTATTGCGCTTGCAGTGCTGAGTTATATTGCTTTTAGCTTTACTTCAGAAGCCTGGACAACAAATACCTGGCCATTGGTGTTGCTGTTTTTCTTTGTTTCGAACGGACTTCTTTACTGGCTTTTTTTAAGAGCTCAGCAAAAAAAACTCAGCACTTTTGCTAATTTTTTCATGCTGTCAACATCCCTGAAACTTTTGGTTTATCTCGCTATCATCATTGTATACCTATTTTTTAACCGTGAAGATGCGCCTCCGTTTCTGTTGAGTTTTTTTATTTATTACATTGTTTATACTGGCTTTGAAGTTAAATCAATCATCAAAACTCAAAAGCAAGCAGAGAATGAATCAAAAGAATAAATAATGATCACGGATCTATTTGAACTATCCATAATCGTAAACCCGAAATAGATTTTCAACGAAATTAATTTCAAAAATCAATTGATATTATTGATTGATCAAAATTTAACGCATCAGAACTTTTTTTAATCACAGGTTTTCAGCTTGTTTCACGGCAGAAGTAGTTTTATTGCAAATCATTAAATCTTAACCGACCTTTGGCATAATAATTGACAACCTGAATAAACAAATTAAAAATCATGAAGCAAGAACCTAAAAGACTTCTCGGTTACGAAAAAATCGAAAAGTATGCGCCGGAAAAGCTTATTGAACTTGAAAAACATTACAAAGCAATACTTGAGCTCATTGGAGAAGATCCGGGCAGAGAAGGACTTCTTGATACGCCGCGCCGCGTTGCAAAATCTATTCAATTTCTAACGCAGGGCTATGATCACGACCCGCGTGAGATATTGTTAAGTGCCAAATTCAAAGAAGACTATCGTGAGATGGTCATTGTAAAAGACATTGAGATTTTCTCCCTTTGCGAACACCACATGATTCCCTTTGTTGGCAAAGCACACGTAGGTTATATCCCAAATGGTTACATCACAGGATTGAGCAAAATTGCGCGCGTTGTTGAAGCCTATTCCCGACGTTTGCAGGTGCAAGAGCGGCTTACTTCCCAAATTAAAGAGGCAATTCATCAGACCTTAAATCCTTTGGGAGTGGCTGTTGTAATTGAAGCCAGGCATATGTGCATGTCAATGCGCGGCGTTCAAAAACAAAGCTCCGTTACAACCACAAGTGACTTTGTTGGAGCCTTTGAACGCATGGAAACAAGGGCAGAATTTATCAGCCTGATACAATCAAAACTTCATTAAAAAAATTCTGATGAACCTAAACACATACACCCGGGAAGAAACCTTTCAGACCAAAAGCCTTACCCATAGCTTTATGGCTAGTGTCTTTTCATGGATGTTTCTCGCTATGGCCATCACTGCGCTTGTATCTTTTGTTGCTGCAGGCAGTCAGTCATTTCTGGAGATAATGTACAATATGGAAACCGGAAAGATGTCAATTGCAGGCTGGATCATCATGCTTTTACCTTTTGGCCTTGTTTTTTGGATGTCGGCTGGTTTTGCTAAAATGAATTCCGGTACACTTACCCTGATTTTCATTGGCTATTCCGCTTTGATGGGACTCAGTCTCAGTTTCATTTTTCTTGCTTATTCCGGAGCCACAATTGCAAAAACATTTGTAATCACTTCAGCAATGTTTGGTTTAATGGCTGTGCTGGGTTATACAACAAAAACAGATCTTACCCGTTTTGGTTCGCTGATGATGATGGGACTTGTAGGAGTAATTATTGCTACTTTGGTAAATTTCTTCATGAAAAGCAGCACGATGGAGTACATCATCAGTTTTGTTGGCGTTTTGGTTTTCACGGGCCTAACAGCATATGATGTACAGAAAATCAAGCGTATAGGAATGGAAAATTCTGATCCCGCAATGATTAAAAAGGCAACCATTATGGGAGCATTAACACTTTATCTTGATTTCATTAATTTATTCTTATTTTTGCTACGCTTTTTCGGCAATCGGAAATAAGATTACCAGTTAGGAAAAACTTTATATTACAGAACGAAAAGCATTTTTATGAGAGCATACGTTTTCCCCGGACAAGGCGCCCAATATGTGGGCATGGGCAAGGATTTGTTTGACAAATCAGCCAAGGCAAAAGAACTTTTTCTTAAAGCCAACACAATCCTCAAGTTCAAAATTACAGACTTGATGTTTGATGGTACTGACGAGGATCTTCGTCAGACAAAAGTTACACAGCCTGCAATTTTTCTGCATTCTGTCATTCTGGCTATTGCCATGGGTGATGAATTCAAACCTGATATGGTAGCAGGGCATTCTTTGGGAGAGTTTTCAGCGCTGGTAGCCAATAAAACACTCAGCTTTGATGACGGCCTCAAGCTCGTGTACAAACGAGCCATGGCGATGCAACAAGCTTGTGAGCTGCACCCAAGCACCATGGCTGCCATTCTTGGGCTAGATGATAAAGAAGTTGAAAATATCTGTGCTTCGATTAATGAAATAGTTGTACCGGCCAACTACAACAGTCCTGGACAGCTAGTAATTTCGGGATCAGAGGCAGGTATTGCATTGGCATGTGAAAAATTGCTTGCGGCCGGCGCAAAACGTGCATTACCACTAAAAGTTGGCGGAGCATTTCATTCACCACTGATGGAGCCTGCCCGCGTTGAGCTTGCTGAAGCAATCAATACTACAAAATTCAGCAAAGGTATGTGCCCGATTTATCAAAATGTTACAGGACAATCTGTTACAGACCCCGAAATTATCAAAACGAACCTGATTGCTCAACTTACTTCACCAGTTCGCTGGACACATATTATGAACAATATGGTTGCAAACGGAGCCCGCACAATCATTGAAGTTGGTCCGGGAACGGTGCTGCAAGGCCTTTTCAAAAAAGTTGACAGAAATATTATAACAATGAGTGCAGCTATCTGAAGCTCTTAACACGAAAATTAAAAAAAAGCTGTCTGATTTCAGGCAGCTTTTTTTTTGATTTTGTAAAAATTCATTTCCTTTATAAGGAATAAGAAATTCATTTAGATTTTCAACCGTAGCATATTCAATGCCGACAATGCAGAGCGGCGAATATTGCGGTCGCGCTGCTCACCAAGCTGAAACCGTTGTGAAAAAACACCTGAAGTATCAGCCACGGCAATCCAAACTGTTCCAACAGGTTTCTCGGCTGTGCCACCATCAGGACCAGCGATGCCGGTGACTGCCAGCGCATAATCAGTACCAAAACGTTCCAGCAATCCTGTAGCCATCGCCTCTGCAACTTGTGCGCTTACTGCTCCATGCAAATCAATCTCAGAAACCGGAACGCCTAACATGCCTGTTTTTATTTCATTTGAATAAGCTACAATTGCGCCTTTGAACCATGCAGAACTTCCGGGAATGCTGGTCAGCAAATGAGCAATGTAGCCACCGGTACAGCTTTCAGCGGTTGCAACAGTTTTGAGTTGATCTTTCAGTTTTTGACCGACCACCACTTCCAATGCCTGATTGTCATATCCATAAATATACTCGGGCAACAAAGAAGTAAGGTCATCAACAAGGCGGTTTAATGTTTGCAAAACACTTTGTCCATCGGCACCTTCGCCACCCAGCCGCAACCTGACCAAACCAGGCTGTGGCAGATAAGCAAGCTTGAATCCCATCGGCAGATTGTTTTCCCAATCCTTGATGCGGTCGGCAAGAAATGATTCGCCAACACCAGTCGTCATGACTGTTTTAAAGAAAAAGTTTGAGGTCTGAAAACGTCTTTTTATGGCTGGAATCACCTGTTCTGTCAACATTGGTTTCATCTCAAAAGGCACGCCGGGCATGGAAACAATAACAGCACCTTCGTGTTCAAACCACATTCCGGGTGCCGTTCCATTTAAATTTTGCACAGGCCTGCAATTTTCCGGCAACATTGCCTGAAGTCGGTTTCGTTCTGTGACAGGCATTCCACGGCGGGCAAAAAGCGCCTCCACCTGCTGAAAAGCTTCAGTGTTAAATTCCAGCTGCACTTTGAAATAATTGCATAAAGAAGGTTTAGTTATATCATCGCTTGTTGGTCCGAGACCTCCTGTTAAAAATACAAATTGCACCCTTTCAATAGCTGCATTAATTGCTTCATGCAAATCTTGCTCATTGTCGCCGATGGTTGTTACCCTTCGCAACGGAATACCACTTAAAAAAAGCTGCTCACCCATCCAGGAAGCATTGCTGTTGATTACTTGTCCGATCAGCAATTCATCTCCAATAGAAATAATTTCAGCCGCTCCAACTTCCCTTTTTAAACTACCCATGTTGTATCTTTTTTGTATCACTTTAACAATCGAAAAATCTTATTGTTATTTTTTCCTTCGCATAAAAATCCTTGAAAGCAATTGCAGTCAAGGCTTATCATTCAATGGCAAGGCTTTTGTTCTTACCTTTGCAAAATTATTCAATTCAACAGTGCAAATTTGTTTTTCTTATGAACAGTACCATTATTCCCGCCTCCCAACTTCCATTGAACCCTGACGGTACCATTTATCATCTTCGTTTACTTCCAGAGCAAATTGCCGACACAATACTTTTGGTAGGTGATCCAAACCGTGTAAAAAAAATATCTTCCTTTTTCGACACCATAGAACATGAAGTCGCTAACAGAGAAATTGTTACACATACCGGATGGTACAAAGGAAAAAGAATAACGGCACTTTCTACCGGTATGGGCACCGACAATATTGATATCGTCATCAACGAACTGGACGCATTGGTCAATATTGATCTGAAAACAAGGAAACAGAAGGAGCAGCACACCCGCTTAACTTTAATCAGACTGGGTACTTCCGGAGCACTCCAGCCTGAGATTCCGGTTGGTGAAAGTTTTATTGCAAGCACACACGCCCTGGGTCTTGATGGTTTATTACATTTTTATTCCGGCAGCGAAAAGCATATCGATCAACCAATGACTGAAGCCTTCAAAAAGTATATGGACTGGAACCAATTATTGCCATCGCCTTATGTGGTGAAGGGTACCGAAGCATTGATCAAAAAACTTGCGTTTGATTATCAAAAAGGAGTTACTGCGACATCGCCCGGTTTTTATGGTCCTCAGGGAAGGGTGCTTCGTCTGGATCTTTCTGATGCAAAAATGAACAGCAAGATTGAGTCTTTTGAATATGAGGGACGGAAAATCACCAATTTTGAAATGGAATCCTCCGCATTATACGGCTTAAGCAGTATGTTAGGTCACGATGCCCTCACCATTTGTGTGATAATTGCCAACAGGGTTACTGAGAAATTTTCAGGAAACTATCATCCGTTTATGGAAAAACTGATCAAAAACACCCTGGACCGGATAGTTGATTGATAATGAAAGCTTTTTGAAAGTCCATACAAAACATTCACTTTAATCCATTGACTTTTTGCTATGCCTCACAGAAGTTTTTTTTCACCTAAAAATACCTGCTGTCTTACTTTTCTTTTTACGCTGATTCTTCTATTTATCTCAGACTTAGCAATAGCTGATAATTCTGAAGCATTTTTTGAACTGAGCACTTCTACAAACCAAAGTGGCATGTTTGTGCTTGCCGCCTGGGCAATTGCGAATATTGTAATCGGCATTTTTGGTTGGAAAAGAAAAAAGGGTGCTGAAATGTACTTCCATCAAATGAACTTTTTCTGGAATATTGTGAATCTTGCAATCGCAGGCTACGCCTTATTTCAGTTCACAGCTTCTGACCCTTCTGCTTATAATTTTACAGAAGCGCTCGGGCAGCATCTCAAAACAAAAAACCTGTTCATCATCAATGCAGGCCTTGATATCATCTACATTATCATTGGTTTGTATTTATTGAAACACGCTGGCAAACCGATAAAAAAACCTGAAAGGTTGAAAGGTTTCGGACGTTCAATTATTTTGCAGGGAGGCTTTCTGTTTGTTTTCGACCTTATCATGTATGCATTGCAACTGGTCAACGAAAGCAAGTTTCCGGAAATGTTTTAAAAATTTCCTTATTTTCTCAGTAGTTGATCATTGAGGTCAGAAAATATATAATTTACAAATAACAGAAAAAAAGCAGCCAAGGCTCAGTCTGTCTGAATTTAACTTCTAAATTTGCCTTTTTTAACCAAAAACTGAAATTTATGGTTTTCAGTAGCAGCTTGTTTCTGTTGTATTTTCTGCCGGCATTTTTGCTTTTATACTATGCAACGCCCCGCTTTCTCAAAAACTATGTGGCTCTTGCTGCAAGTCTTTTGTTTTACGCCTGGGGAGCGCCGGATTTTATTTTCATTGTCGTACTCAGTATCATTGCCGATTTCTATCTTGTAAAGGTAATGTATACCAAAACCGGCAACACCAAACGCTGGCTTACCGGAGCAAGTATAGCCCTGAATGTGGGAATGCTGCTTTACTTTAAGTATGCCAATTTTTTCGTTGAAAACATCGATCTTTTACTGCAACAACTTGGAAGTGAACCTGCAAAATGGACACATGTGGCACTTCCGATAGGTATTTCTTTCTTTACTTTTCAAAAAATGACATATGCGGTCGATGTGCATCGCGGCGTGCATCCACCTTTGAAAAAAGTAACAGACCTGGCACTCTACATTCTTATGTTCCCTCAATTAATTGCAGGGCCTATCGTGCGCTTCAACGAAATTGCATCGCAGCTCACCGACAGACGCAGCAACGAAACCGCTGATAATCGTTTGACAGGATTTTTCCGTTTTGCTTTGGGTCTGGCCAAAAAAGTGATGATAGCAAATCCGCTTGGAGCTTATGCTGACAGCGTTTTCGCTGCCGATCCTGCCATGCTTTCAACAGCCGTATTATGGATTGGAATCCTTGCCTATGCATTCCAGATTTATTACGACTTTGCCGGCTATTCTGATATGGCCATCGGTCTGGGCAGAATGATTGGTTTCGATTTTCCTGAAAATTTCAATAATCCATACATTTCACAAAATATATCGGAATTCTGGCGCAGATGGCATATGACACTGGGTCGATGGATGCGCGATTATCTTTATATTCCGCTTGGAGGCAACAGGGTCACTTTAAAAAGAATGTATTTCAATCTTTGGCTGGTGTTTCTCATTTCGGGTTTCTGGCATGGAGCCGCATGGAATTTTGTAATCTGGGGTGGATTTCATGGTTTTTTCCTTATTGCTGACCGTCTCTTTCTGCTAAAACTTTATCAAAAAATCGGAAAATTTCCAAGTGTATTAATTACGTTCATAATAACACTTATAGGCTGGGTACTTTTCCGGTCGGAAAGCATGGATCAGGTTTGGCACTATACCGCAGGTATGTTCAGCTTTAGCGGAGGAGAAGATATTCTGGTCAGCAGCGAAGTGTGGATCACAATGTTATTTGCAGCAGCTTTTTCTTTCTGGGCTTATTTTCCGGTTATTGAACATTGGCAGGCAAAACTTTTTGGAAAGCAACAACGATTTTGGGTGCTTGTTATCATGACAGTGATTTCCCTTTTCTTTTTGGTGATCAGTCTGGGTTCAATTACTTCTTCAGGTTTTAACCCATTTATTTATTTCAGGTTTTAGATGAAACACTATATCAAACATCTTTTGTTTGCATCGGTTTTAGTGGTGTTGTTGCTGCCATTCGTTCAACAGCAATTTGAAATCAAAGAAATATATCCGTTGAAAGGTGCCTATTTAACCGCAGAAAAGCCACAATGGCGTTTTGAAAACTATTTGAACGGCTCCTTCCAGGATAGCTTAAACACTTATGTTGAGCAACATATCGGTTTCAGGCCTTATCTGGTCCGCTTGTTCAACCAAATCAGACTGAATGCTTTTGGCATGATATCGGCTCAGGCTGTTGTGCTAGGAAACAACGGCTATTTATATGAGTTAAACTACATCAAAGCGCTCTATGGTCTTGATTATGTTGGCGACGAAAAGATTGCTGCAGATATTGAAAAAACAAAATTCGTTTCCGATTGGCTTCAAAAACAAAACAAACATCTGATCGTTGTTTTAGCTCCGGGAAAAGCAAGCTTTTTTCCTGAATTTGTCCCTGAAAAATACAAGCCCGATACTGTCTTTCCTCAGAATTTTTCCAGCTATGATTTCGCTTTGACACAGAATGAAGTGCCGGTCATCAATGGAAATAAATGGTTTTTGGCCATGAAAGATACAAGCCGTTTCGCCTTGTATCCTCAATGTGGTATTCATTGGAGCTATTATGGCATGGGACTGGTTTTTGATTCATTGATCAATACCATGGAGCATTTATCCGGAAACAGGTTTATTGATTTTGGGATCGAAAAAATTGAAGTTTCCGACAAACTTAAATCACCGGATCGCGATCTTTGGGAAGGACTGAATATTTTGATCAAACCAAACGACTATCCAATGCCCTATCCGGAATTTTCTTTCAAGCCTGTTGGAGAAATGCCAAAACCTTCTGTAATCATGGTTGCCGACAGCTATTACTGGCAATGGTTTGGAAGCGGATACGCCAACAGGGCTTTCGGAAAAAATGAATTCTGGTACTACAACAAACAAATAATTTCAGGCGATGGCGGACCTACACTTGAAAAGATAAATGTTGATATTTTGCAAAGGGTTTTGAGTACTGATTTCATCGTCTTGCTTCAGACGGATGCCAATATGTCCCGTTTCAGTTTTGGATTTATCGATGATTTATATGAGGCCATTCAAAAAGTCAGTGCTTTGAGCGAAAGCGATCTTAAGGAAATCAATGCGATTTTAAGCCGCATCAAATCGAGTGAATCCTATATGGAAATGATCAAAGAGAAGGCTGACAAAAGAAAAATCAGCGTTGAAGAGATGCTTTGGCTTGATGCAATGTGGGTTTTTGATAATAATCGCAATCAGAACTAAAATTTACTATTTTTACCACCAATTCAATCCTTTACGGATCTATGAAAAAACCTGATAGCTCCCATTATACGCTTTTTGTTTCGCTCATTCTCCTTGCTTACATCGTGTTTTCGCATACCCCTCGCCTGCTGATTTCCTGGGATATTTTCGGCTATTATCTGTATCTTCCGTTTACCTTTATCTACAATGACCTTGGACTGAAAGATTTTTCTGTCGTTCAGGATATCATCGCCAAATACCAGAATACTTCCACCTTTTATCAGGCACTTCCACGACCCGAAGGCTATTATGTAATGAAATATCCAATGGGAATGGCAGTTTTGTATTTGCCCTGGTTTGTTATCGGACATATTTGGGCACTTGCAGGCAGCTATGAGGCCGATGGTTTTTCTTACCCTTACCAAATGAGTCTTCTGTATGGAAGTTTCATTTATACTGTGATCGGATTGATTTATTTCAGAAAAGCGATGCGCAGTTTTTTTAATCCTGTTGTCGTCTCGATCTTATTGGTGGGAATAGTTTTTGGTACAAATTATATGGTTCTCACCGTTTATCACGGACAGGGTCTCATGTCGCACAACTACCTCTTTTTTCTTTTTTCATTGATTTTATGGTTTACGATACGTTGGCACGAAAAGCCTTCTTTAAAATATGCCGCCGGATTAGGCATTCTCATTGGCCTGTCAGCATTGAGTCGTCCGACAGAAATCCTTGTTGCAGGCATTCCATTGTTATGGAATATTTATGACAAACGCAGTTTGATTGAAAAAATTAAACTCTATTGGCTCAGATGGAAAGACGTGCTTCTTACAGGATTTCTGATTTTATTCTTTGGCTTGTTTCAGTTGATTTATTATAAATTACTTACAGGAAAATTTCTCTACAATAGTTATGGTGGCAATGCCGGAGAAGGCATGGAATTTTTTAGTCCGTATATCTGGCAGGTGCTTTTCAGCTACAGGAAAGGTTGGTTACTCTATACACCATTGATGGCGCTGGCTTTGATTGGTTTTATTTCACTTTTCAAAAGCAGAAAAGAAATCTTTTTCAGCATTTTCATCTTTTTTCTGATTTCATTTTATGTCATTGCCAGTTGGTCGTGCTGGTGGTATGCCGATTGTTTCAGTCAGCGAGCAGTGATACCGATGTATGTATTTCTGTCAATTCCACTTGGCGTTTTAATTGAAAGAATGCTACACCAAAAAATCTGGAAAAAGGCTTTATTTCTATTGCTGCTGATGTTACTTATCTCATTTAATCAGTTTCAGAGCTGGCAGTTTCTGCATGGAATTATCCATAGCTCACGTATGACAAAAGAGGTGTATCATGCGATATTTCTTAAAAGATGGATTGCTCCTGAAATCAACGAAAATCTCTTGCTCGACCGAAATCAAACGCCGGAACAAATACTTTCATCAGGAAAGAAGTTTAGTTGGCGAAACATTACTGTTCAAACTTTCGAAAAAGAGGGGGTGGATCCGGCAAATTATCAGATTGCAGGCGCGAAGGGTAATATTGTTGTCCTTTCACCTGAGAGGCCATTTTCGCCTTATTTTGAAGTAAGTTACAAAGATCTTGCATTAAAAGAATATGGGATCATCAGAATTAAGGCCCGGATATTTGCGACTGTTTCCCCTGAAGAAAATCAAACGATCATCACCGGAACTTTTATGCACAACGGGCATGCCTATTATTACAAAACCCTGAAAATTGATTCCGGGCATGTCGAATTAAATAAATGGAGTGAAGTTGAATTTTTATACCTGACGCCTGAGGTGCGCAAAGCCGAAGATCCATTTCGTGTAACAATCTGGCATCGCGGTGAACATCCTGTTTATATTGACGAAGTAACAGTTGATATTCTTAAACCTGTTTTTGATTAGGTTCAGGAACAGTTTTCAGAATTGAAATTTATCGAAAAAAGACACTTCTATTTCAGATACTTTCTATCAAAAAGATTGTACTTTAGGATACACCAAATGGCTCTGAATCCATCTTGCCAGTTGATCTTTTTGCCTTCAGCATAAGTGCGTCCATAATAGGAAATACCTACTTCGTAGATGCGGATATCTTTAAAACGGGCAATTTTGGCAGTCACCTCAGGTTCAAAACCAAACCTGTTTTCCTTCAGCAATATCGACTGAATAATATCCCTCCGAAACAATTTGTAACCCGATTCCATGTCGGTCAGG